>CAMJHX010000029.1 GCA_946405655.1 uncultured Clostridia bacterium | reverse complement strand
GGCGTGGTGTACCCATTCGGGAGTGGTCTGCTTTTTGAGCGGACCACTCCTTTTTCGTTGAGGTGATCCAAATGAAGGAAATCAAAACCACCGAGGCCATTGGCCACGTCCTGTGCCACGACATGACGCAGATCATCCCCGGCGTCACGAAGGACGCCCGCTTCCGCAAGGGGCATGTTGTCACAGAGGAGGACATTCCCGTGCTCCTCAGCATGGGCAAGGAGACGCTCTTCGTCTGGGAAAAGACCGAGGGCATGCTCCATGAGGACGAGGCGGCAGAGCGCATGCGCGCCATGTGCCAGAACGAGCATATGCGCGCGAGCGAGCCGAAGGAAGGGAAGATCGAGCTCTTCGCCGAGTGCGACGGCCTCTTCCGTGTCGACGTTGAGCGGCTTGAGCAGGTCAACAGCATCGATCAGCTCATGATCGCCACGCGCCATACCAACACGCCCGTCAAGGCGGGGGACAAGCTTGCGGGTACCCGCGTCATTCCGCTCGTCATCGACGAAAAACCGCTTCTGGAGGCGGAGAAGATCGTCGACGGCGAGCCACTGCTCGAGATCCTGCCCTTTCAGCTTCGCACCGTCGGCCTCGTCACCACCGGAAACGAGGTGCTCAAGGGGAGAATTGAGGACAAGTTCACCCCTGTCATCATCGCGAAGCTCAAGAAATACGGCATGGAGGTCACGCACCACTGCACGCCCGGCGACGATATGGACGCCATCACGCAGGCGGTGAATGATTTCCACGCCGCGGGCGTCGATCTCATCCTCTGCACCGGCGGCATGAGCGTCGACCCTGACGACCGCACCCCCGGCGCGATCAAGGCGACCGGCTGCGAGATCGTCTCCTATGGCGCGCCCGTCCTGCCCGGCGCCATGTTCCTCCTCGGCTATTTTGCCGACGGCACGCCCATCATGGGTCTGCCCGGCTGCGTCATGTACGCCGCCACCACGATTTTTGATCTGATGCTGCCGCGCGTCGCGGCGGGTGTGCGCGTCACGCCGCGCGATCTCAAAAAGCTCGGCCACGGCGGACTTTGCCTCGGCTGCAAGGTCTGCACCTGGCCCAACTGCGGCTTTGGAAAGGGAATGTAAGAAGTATGGAAACCGGAATCTCCGTAGAGAGAGCCATTGAACTGATTGAACAAAACGTCCGTCCCGTTGAGGCGGGACACATCCGCGCCACGCGCGCGCAGGGCCGCGTCCTCTCGGAGGATATCTGCGCGCCGATGAACCAGCCCCCGTGGCCGCGCTCCCCGCTGGACGGCTATGCCTTCCGCGCCGCCGACAGCGCCGGCGCCTCGAAAGAATCTCCCGTCACGCTCCGTGTGGTCGAAACGCTCTATGCCGGCTCCTGGACGGAGCGCACCGTGCAGCCCGGCGAAGCCGTCCGCCTCATGACGGGCGCGCCGATTCCTTCCGGCTGCGACTGCGTCATTCGGCAGGAGGACACCGACGGCGGGGAAGAGACCGTGCAGATTTATCAGACGCTGCAGCCCTATGAAAATTACTGCGCTGCAGGCTGCGATTTCAAGGCCGGAGACCTGCTCCTGCCCGCAGGCACACGCCTGACCGGAAACGCCCTCGGCGTGCTTGCCTCCGCGGGCCTCTACCGCGAGGAGATCCTGCTCCCCGTGTACCACAAGGTGCGCTGCGCCGTCATCTGCACCGGCGATGAGCTCGTGCCGAATGACACGCGCCCGCTCCCTCCCGGGAAGATCTATTCCTCCAATGCCGCGGTGCTTGCCTCCCGTCTGAGCGAGCTCGGCGCGGAGATCACATCGCTCCTGCCGCTGTTTTCCGACAGTGCGGACGCCCTTGCCGACGCGATCTATGAGGCCGCTGAAAACGCGGACGTCATCATCACGACCGGCGGCGTCAGCGTCGGCGCGAAGGACATTCTGCATGAGACGCTGCCGCTCCTTTTCGCCGACCAAATCTTCTGGCAGGTCAAGCTCAAGCCAGGCTCTCCCGTCATGTTCTCGCTCTACCGCGAGCGGCCGCTGCTGAGTCTCTCCGGCAATCCCTTTGCCGCGAGCGCCACGTTCGAGCTTTTCGCGCGCCCGCTGCTCGCGAAGCGCTCCGGCTGTACGGATCTGAATCCCGTGATCACCGAAGGCGTGCTGTCGGAAGCGTTTCCGAAGCCCGGGAAGGGCCGCCGCTTTGTGCGCGCCGTGTTTCAAAACGGCGTCGTCACCGTCCCGCAGGGGCACTCCTCCGGGCAGCTTGCCTCCGCCGTCGGTACCAACTGCCTCGCCGAGATCCCGCCGATCTCCGCGCCAATGCCAAAAGAGAGCCGGGTGAAGGTATGGCTGCTGTAATCGCTGTTTCCGGCGTGAAAAACTCCGGCAAGACGACCCTGATCGAAAAGCTGCTCCCCGCGCTCCATGCGCGCGGCGTCAAAACCGCCGTTCTCAAGCACGACGGGCACTCCTTCGCCGCCGACCGTGAAGGGACGGATACCTGCCGCTTTCTCGCCGCGGGCGCGATGGGCGCCGCCATCTTCGACGGGGAAAAGTTTCAGGCGGTCAAATTCGCTGCCGTTACTGAGAAAGACCTCATCGCCCTCTATCCCGAGGCTGATCTCATCCTCCTCGAGGGCTTCAAGTGGACGGATTATCCCAAGATTGAACTCGTCCGCCGCGGCATCTCGGAGTCATCGGTCTGCAAACCGGAAACGCTCCTCGCCCTCGTCACGGATACAAACTGCATTGTTCCCGGCGTTCCGGTCTTCGGCTTCGAGGACGTGGACGCGCTGGCCGATCTTCTGCAAAAGGAGGCGCGCCCATGATTGATTCTCTCGGCAGAAACATTGACTATCTCCGCATCTCCGTCACGGATCGCTGCTCGCTTCGGTGCACCTACTGCATGCCCGAGGAGGGCGTCGAGTGGCTGCCGCACACAGAGATTCTGCGCTATGAGGAGCTGCTGCGCATCTGCCGCATCTTCGTCTCCCTCGGCATCACGAAATTCAAGCTCACCGGCGGCGAGCCGCTGGTACGCAAAGGACTGGCGGACTTCATCCGCTCGCTCCGGCAGATCGACGGTGTGCAGAGCGTCACGCTCACGACCAACGGCGTTGATCTCAAAAACCAGCTGCCCGCCCTGCTCGACGCCGGGATCGACGGCGTCAATCTCAGTCTCGATACGCTCGACCCCACGCGCTTTGCCGAGCGCACCCGGCGCGACTGCCTGCCGCAGGTGCTGGACGGCCTGAACGCAGCGCTCGCCGTGCCGGGGCTGAATCTCAAGCTCAACTGCGTCTCCATGGCGGGCGCGGAGGACGACTGGATCGCTCTCGCCGCGCTTGCGAAGGATCGGCCGCTCACCGTGCGCTTCATCGAGCTCATGCCCATCGGACTGGGGCAGGGAGGCGCGCCCTGCTCCGAGGCGGAGGTCTCCGCCGCGCTCGAGCGCGTCTACGGGCCGCTCACGCCGTATGATACCCCGCTCGGCAACGGCCCCGCGCATTATTGCTCGCTCCCGGGTTTTACCGGCAAGATCGGCTTCATCAGCGCCGTGAGCCATCAATTCTGCGACCGCTGCAACCGCGTGCGTCTCACGGCGTCCGGCTATCTGAAAACATGCCTGCAGTACGACGTCGGCGCCGCGCTCGCGCCGCTGCTTTCGGAATCGGACGACGTCATCCGCGCGGCCATCGAGGACGCGGTCTCGCGCAAGCCCGTTTCACATCAGTTTACCAACCCCGACCCGGAGCACCGGGAGGGGCGCATCATGAGTCAGATCGGAGGCTAATATGGGAAAAGTACTGGCTGTCTGCATCAGCGAAAAGAAGGGAACCGAAAAGCAGAACGTCGGTTCCGCGAAGTTTATTGAGGACTGGGGCATCGAAAACGATTCCCACGCCGGCAAGTGGCATCGTCAGGTCTCGCTCCTGAGCCATGAGAAGATCGAAGCCTTCCGCGCGCGCGGCGCCGAGGTCATCGACGGCGCGTTCGGCGAAAACCTCGTCGTCGAGGGTTATGATTTCCGTGCGCTCCCCGTCGGCACGAAGTTTCGCTGCAACGACGTGGTGCTCGAGCTCACGCAGATCGGCAAGGAGTGTCACTCCGGCTGCGCGATCTATCAGAAGATGGGCGAGTGCATCATGCCGCGCGAGGGCGTGTTCACCCGCGTGCTCCACGGCGGCGTCATCTCCGTCGGCGATGAGCTGACGATCATCGAGGAGGAATAACTATGGCATTTCGTGTTTTCGTGCTCACGGCGAGCGACGCCGGTTCCCGCGGCGAGCGGGAGGACAAGTCCGGTCCCTGCATTGAGGAGATGGTCACCGCCGCGGGCTATGAGGTGACCGGCCGCGCGCTTTTGCCCGATGACCGCGAGGCGCTCGCCGAGAAAATGCGCGAGGTTTGCGACAACGATCTCGCCGATCTCCTGCTCACCACGGGCGGCACGGGTTTTTCGCCCCGCGACTGCATGCCCGAGGCGACGGCGGACGTCACCGAGCGCGCCGTGCCCGGCATCCCGGAGGCGATGCGCTATCTGTCCCTGCAGATCACGCCGCGCGCCATGCTCTCCCGCGCTTCCGCGGGCATCCGCAAGGGCACGCTCATCGTCAATCTCCCCGGCAGCCCGAAGGCCGTGAAGGAGTGCCTCGAGTTCATTCTCCCGGCGCTGGAGCACGGTCTGGAAATTCTCAGAGGTACCGCGCACAACTGCGCGCGCTCATAAATCTTGAAGGAGGAAACCCAAATGAAAAAGACCATCGCCCTGCTGCTCTGCCTTGCGATGCTCTTCGCGCTCACCGCCTGCGCATCCAAGACCGAGCCCGCAGGCTCTGAGGAAGCCGCAGAAGCCGAAGAGGTCACTCTCTATGTCTTCGCCGCCGCCTCCATGACCGAGACGCTCGACCAGATCATCGCGCTCTACAAGGCCGTGGCTCCGAACGTCACCATCGTCCCGACCTATGACTCCTCCGGCACGCTGAAGACCCAGATCCAGGAGGGCGCACAGTGCGACCTCTTCATCTCCGCTGCGCAGAAGCAGATGAACCAGCTTGATGCCGCGAAGGACGCCGAGGGCGGCAACGAGGAAGGCCTCGACTTCGTCCTCTCCGACACCCGCGTCGACCTGCTCGAGAACAAGGTCGTCCTCGCCGTTCCGGACGAGAATCCCAAGGGCATCGAGACCTTCGCCGATCTCGGCACCGACAAGCTCTCTCTCCTCTGCATCGGCAATGAGGACGTGCCCGTCGGCGCGTACTCCCTTGAGATTCTGAACGCTCTCGGCATCATGGACGCGCTGGAGTCCTCCGGCAAGCTGACCTACGGCTCCAACGTCAAGGAAGTCACCACGCAGGTCAAGGAGGGCACCGTGGACGCCGGCATCATCTACGCCACCGACGCCTTCTCCGCCGGTCTCACCGTCGTCGATCAGGCGACCAGCGATCTCTGCCGCCAGGTCATCTATCCCGCGGCGGTGCTGAACATCACCGAAAACGAGCAGGCTGCGCGCGATTTCCTCGCCTTCCTGCAGTCCGATGAGGCCATGACGGTCTTCCAGTCCGTCGGCTTCGCGCCCGCTCCATGAACATGAGCGACTTTACCCACTTTAACGAAAGCGGCCGTGCCAGAATGGTGGACGTCTCGGAAAAATCCGAGACGTCCCGCACCGCTGTCGCCGCCGGCCGTGTCCGTATGAACCGCGAGACGTTCGAGCTCGTGAAAACCGGCGGCATGAAAAAGGGCGACGTCCTCGGTGCGGCGCAGATCGCAGGCATCATGGCCGCCAAGCGCACGCCGGATCTGATCCCCATGTGCCATACGCTGCTGCTCTCCGGCGTCGATATGGCGTTCGAGCTCAACGATGCGGACTGCACCGTGGACATCACCGCCACCGTGCGCTGTCAGGGCGTCACCGGCGTCGAAATGGAGGCGCTCACCGCCGTCTCCGTCGCCGCCCTCACGGTCTACGACATGTGCAAGGCCGTGCAGAAGGACATGGAGATCACGGATATTCATCTACTCTCAAAATCCGGAGGAAAATCCGGAACTTTCATCAGAGAGCCTTGAAATCACATAATTAGGAATGAGGAATTAGGAATTAGGAATGTCCGTGGCAGGTCATTCCTCATTCCTCATTCCTAATTCCTCATTTGATAACAGGTATCGTTTCATGGATTTATACCCACTGTATAACTCCCTCCGCGTCGCGGCGATCAGCTGCGTGATCGTGTTCTTTCTGGGCATTTTCTTTGCCCACACGGTTGCGAAGCTCCCGCGCACGGTCAAGGGACTGCTGGACGTGGTGCTCACGCTGCCGCTCGTGCTTCCGCCGACGGTCGTGGGCTATTTTCTGCTGCTCGCCTTCGGGCCGAACCGCGCCTTCGGCGCATGGATGCAGAGCGCCTTCCACGTCCGGCTCACCATGGTGTGGTACAGCGCGATCTTCGCCTCCGTCGTGGTGGCGTTTCCGCTTATGTACCGCACGGCGCGCGGCGCGTTCGAGTCGTTCGATCCCACGCTGCGCGACAGCGCGCGCACGCTCGGCCTGTCCAATTCCTATATCTTCTGGCGCATCCAGATGCCGTGCTGCCGTCAGGGCATCCTCGCCGGCACGGTGCTGGCCTTTGCCCGCGCCCTCGGCGAATACGGTGCCACGAGCATGATCGCGGGCTATACGCCCGGGCGCACCGCCACGATCTCCACCACGGTCTATCAGCTCTGGCGCACGAATAACGACGCGCTCGCCTTCCGCTGGGTCATGATCAACGTTGCCATCTCCTTCGTCGTCCTCATGGCAGTGAACCTGCTTGAAAAGCAGCAGAGAAGGGGGGCGGCCTGATGTCCCTCATTGTTCGGATTGAAAAGGACCTCGGTTCGTTTCACCTGCGCGTGCGCTTCGAGTCCGAAAACGGCGTCCACGGTCTCCTCGGCGCCTCCGGCTGCGGCAAGAGCATGACGCTGCGCTGTATCGCCGGCGTCGTAACGCCCGACCGCGGGCATATCGAGTTGAACGGCCGCGTGCTTTTCGACAGCGAGACCGGCGTCGATCTCCCGCCGCAGCAGCGCCGCGTCGGTTTGCTGTTTCAAAACTACGCGCTCTTCCCGAATATGACCGTGGAGCAGAATCTCCGCGCAGCCCTGCGCGGGCAGAAATCCGCGGATGAAGCAGGCGAAATCGCCGACATGCTCCGCCGCTTCGAGCTTACCGGTCTCGAGCGCCATCGCCCGAGCCAGCTCTCCGGCGGTCAGCAGCAGCGCGTCGCGCTCGCGCGCATTCTGCTCACGAAGCCGGAAATCCTGCTGCTCGATGAGCCCCTTTCCGCGCTTGACAGCTATCTCCGCTGGCAGACGGAGCTGGAGCTCGCAGAGCTGCTCGATTCCTTCCCCGGGCCGACTCTGCTTGTCACGCACAGCAGGGAGGAGGTGCACCACCTCTGCCGCACCGTCACCGTGCTCGATCGCGGCAGCGGCGAGGTCTCGATGCCGGTGAAAAAGCTCTTTTCCGCGCCGAAGACGCGCTCCGCCTGCCTGCTCACCGGCTGCAAGAACTTCAGCCGCGCCGAGCGCATTTCACCCAACCGCATCCGCGCTGTCGACTGGGGCGCAGAGCTCTCTTGCGCTGATGCGGATTTCGATCCCGCATATGTTGCCATCCGCGCGCACCATCTGGAGCCTGCGGACGCCGATGGGGAGAATGTGATCGCCTGCCGCGTCCTGCGCGTGGTCGACGATGCGTTTTCTGCCATCGTCATGGCCTCTACACCCGGCGGAGACGCCGGCGCCTCCCGCCTCCGGCTCGAGCTGCCGAAGGAGGACTGTCCGCCGCTGAAGATCGGAGACACGATCCGTCTTCGCCTGCCGCCGGATCGAATCATGCTCCTGAAGGAGGGCTGACATTTGAATGAAAGAAACCACTTTTCTGCTGCTGTTCTCGCCGGCGGAAAATCCACCCGCATGGGCGCGGATAAGGCAGCCCTGGAGTTCCGGGGCATGACGCTCGCGGCGTATCAGGCGCAGAAGTTCAAAGCGCTCGGCATCGATGATCTCATGCTCTCCGGCTGCCGGCAGGAGATCCCCGGCGCGCGTTTTGTGCCGGATGCACTGCCTGTGCGCGGTCCGCTCGGCGGCATCCACGCCTGTCTCGGTGCGGCGGAGCATGACGCCGTGCTCTTTCTCAGCGTGGACGTCCCGCTCGTCCCGGTCGAGACGCTGCGCGCTCTCCTCGATGCGCACACCGGCGGCATCACGCTCCTCTCTGTGGACGGCGCGCCGCAGCCGCTGATCGGCGTCTATGACCGCAGCCTACGCGCCGCAGCGGAGGAGATCCTGAAGAGCGAAAACACCGCCGTCCGCCGTCTGTTCGAAAAGAACCCGCCCCACCTCGTGGAATATACGGGAAACCCCATCCTCATGCGAAACTGCAACATGCCCGAGGACTACGAATGGCTCCTCGGCATGGTTCCTTATCTTTGATGCGAACCGTCGCGCACGACGGTGTGGCAATCCGTTCCCCCCTCATATTAAATCACCCCCTCGGTTCAGCCGAGGGGGTTCCGCTTTCTGTTACGCCGTCAAAATCCGCCACCACAGATCCCAAATCGTCAGCGCCTCCACGTCCTCCGGCGCAAGAATTGCGATCTCGGCAGCTGTGCCCTTGTCGTTCTTTACCGTGAGCGTGCCGATCGTTTCGCCCGCATGGACGGGCGCTTCGAGCGTTTCCGGCAGCTCGATCTCCCATTTTGCCTCGCCGCCGTCCCGGTCGAGCAGCACCGCGCCGCCATCCTGCAGCACCGGCTGAATGCTCTCCGCCGTGCCGAGCGTTACCGGCACCGGCGGCAGCGTCACGTTCGCCTCCGGCCGCCAGAGCGTATAGGAGGCGAAGGCATAGTCCAGCAGCGCCCGCGCGTCCTGATTGCGCTGATCCGAGCTCGGCGCGTGCATCACCACCGCAATGTAGCTCTCTCCGTTTCGGTCCGCCGTTGCGGAGAGGCAGTACATGGCAGTGCTCGTGTATCCGGTTTTAAGCCCCGTGCAGCCTTCATAAAACCGCACCAGCTTATTCGTGTTCGTGAGCCCGAAGGCTCCGCCGCGCACCTCGTCCATCCACACCGTCGTGTAGTCGGTGATCCATGTGTGCTTCAGCAGCTCCCGGCTCATCAGCGCAATGTCAAAGGCGCTTGTGTAGTGCTCCTCGTCCTCGGTCAGTCCCGTGCAGTTGAGAAAGTGCGTGTCCTTCATGCCGAGCTCGGCGGCGCGCTCGTTCATCCGCTGCACGAAGGTGCGCTCTGAGCCCGCGAGCTTTTCCGCCATTGCAACGGCGCAGTCGTTCGCCGAAGCCACGGCGATGCATTTGATCATCTCGTCCACGGTCAGGCTCTCGCCCTCCTCCAGCCAGATCTGGCTGCCGCCCATCGAGGCCGCCGCGCTGCTCGCCGTCACGCTGTCCTCCATCCGGATCATTCCCGCGTCCACCGCCTCCGCGATGAGCAGCAGCGTCATGATCTTCGTCACGCTCGCGGGGGAATGGTGGCCGTGCGCGTCCTTCTCATAGAGCACTGTCCCCGTCTCCGGTTCCATCAGCACCGCCGCGTCTGCCGTGAGGTCAAAGGCCTCCTCCGGCGCTGCGGAAACTGCCTGCACGCCCGGAGAGAGCAGCAGCGCCGCCAGCAGCAGGAATATCCATCGTCTCATCCGCATCCCGTCCTTTTTCAGATTCTCCTGAGAAAGCCTATGCGCCTGCGCACCGGCGCATGACAAACCGAATAGGATGGTGCGGAGGGATCATCATGGAAGAATTCATCATGACGCAGGAGGCGTTCGACCGCCTCTGGCAGCGCGTGCAGGGAGCGGAACCGGCTCCGCCGCGCCAAAATCAAACGGACACGCTCCGCCGCTTTCTCGACGATACTGCGCAGGCGCTCGCGCTCGAGCGGAGACTGCAGGCGAGATGCGCCGAGCTGTCGCCGCTCTGCCGCGAGACCTTTTCGCGCCTGCGCCGCCTGCGCGCGGCATATTATCTGCAGACAGGGGAGCGATATTGCCCGCCTGAGACCTGCTCCGTGCGCGGCGGTCTGCTGCCGGATCTGCGCGCCGACTGTCTTGCGTCCCGCGCCCGCGCCGAGCGCTACGCCGCGTCCGCGCAGTCCGTGCCGGACGACCTGCACGCGCTTTTCGAGACGCTTTCCGCCGAGGAGCAGACCCATTCCGAGCGCCTCGCGGCGCTGCTGTGCAGACTCCTGTGAAAAAAGTAAAAATAGGGCTTGACTTTATCGGCAATGCAGATTATAATGTTCAAGCTGACAACTGAACAACAGATACGATCAGCCGAGCACCGTGGAGAAGTCGCGTAGTCCGGCCGAGCGCGCACGATTGGAAATCGTGTATACCCCAAAAGGGTATCGAGGGTTCGAATCCCTCCTTCTCCGCCAATCCCCGAAACACTTGATATTTCAATGGTTTCGGGGTTTTTCTTTTGCCTAGATTCCAGAAGTAGAAAGAAAAATCAGTCCGCAAGATTTTGTGCCAATCGTGTCTTGCGTATACAAACGTAGTCCCCTTATTACGCAATTTGCTGATATCACGTTCCATAATCCGAATCAATCGAGGAGCGACCTATGAACTGCAACAACCTCATCAACCACTTAAAGCTCTGGTGCATTCAGAAAGCAGAGCACTATCAAAAGACATATGGAGCGCATGGTGGAATCATGTGTGTCGGCTATCAGCTTTGCGATGAGCTGGAATTCAAGCTTTCGACGCTCATCGACAAGCCCTTTGGAAGCGCAGAGGCGTTGAAGCGAGAAATTGTTGAACTCGTGGATGTTCACTATGAACCATCCGTCTTGAATCCGCAGAACAATACCGCCAGACATTTGATCGACAAAATCAATCAGGAATTCCTCTGTTTTCTGGAAGAACTTCTGTCCGAGCAAGACGCACTCCCGCCGGCAGAGATCCCATATACCCGCGTGATCGTCGGCAGGGAAGCCGAGATGCTGGCGGAGCGATTCCGGTCTGTCTGGGGATACGTCAATACATCATTCTGGTTTCCGCTGATTGGGGAGGAACCGGAAGAGATTGCCGAAAAGTTTTTTGTCATGTATGACCGCTGCGAGCCGTATATGCGGCAGCTGGAGCAAATCATCGGTCTTCCGCAGACGCATATCTACAGCTACGGAGAA
>CAMJHX010000028.1 GCA_946405655.1 uncultured Clostridia bacterium | reverse complement strand
TCGGCACAAACCTCATAAATCCTGGCTGACAGGGAGCCGTTCTTACTGACCTCACGATCATAGGCGCTCTGCAACCGCTCAAACTTGCTCTTGAGGTCGAAGTAGGCCCGGTAGACGGAGCGCAGCACCTTGACGATCTTCTCCCAAAGGGGCTTGGCCTTTTTCTCCCGGTAGGACTTGGCCGATTCCAGCGGCCCCGCCTCCGGCAGCGTCCGCTCCGGGTCGTCGGAGAAGTCCGCCGCCAGTTTCTCCATGCCCTTGAGCAAGGGCGCTACATCGTCCAGCTTAGCCCTGGCCTGGGCCGCTTTCTTCTCAGCTGATGCTGCCTCCTTATTCTTTTTGTCGGCCTCAACCTGGGCCAGCGCCGACACCTCTTGAAGCTGTGCAAGCCGTTCCTGCTCACGCTCCGTCTTGAACTGCGTAACAGTCAAATGTTCTTCGGAACTACCACGTTCCCCACGCTCTACATCGTCATAGCCAGCGGAGCGCATATGCTCAAAGAAATCATCTTGCAGGACACTGTACGACTTTCGTAGAACGGGTTTGCCCTTAGCTGTGCGTAACGGCTCCCCGGTAGTTTCGTCCAGAATGGGCTTGGACGCCCACTTCTTGCTCATGCTCACCTGCATGATCGTTTCCTTGACCTTGCCCACCAGGGACTTGTCCTTGCACCGCTTTGTCCAGCGTATCTCCTTCTCCACCACCGGGATATAGACCACATGGAGGTGGTAGTGGTACACGTCCTCCCCCAGCGCCTCGGACATGGCCCGGTTGCGTTCGTCGGCGTGCATGACCGCCGACAAAATATACTGCTCTCCACCTACGATTTTGATTGCGGATTTGTAAGCGTCGGTGTAAAATTGTTTTGCGAAGTCATAGCCGCCGTGATTGTAGAAGTAGGCGGAGTTCACATCAAAGACCAACTCACCGTATCGAAATGCGTCCGCCTTAATGCCACGGGTGGAGATCACACCATCGGCCTCCATTTGGGAGAACATCTCCTGATACCCTGCAGATGGGGCCTTGAAATGGACATTGAGCGGCGTCCGCTCTGGTACAATGTCCTGGTTGACATAGGAATCCTTCTCACGCTCGTTGTGCTGCTGGGTGTTGCCGATCTTGGTTTCGGTCAGCCTCATATTTCTTGCGTTGGTACGGTCAATACCGTCGCCTCTCGCCATAGGCAAAAATCCTCCTGTTTCAGATGTTGGGTTGTTGAAAGAGGACGGGGGTTCGGGGGAGGCACTTCCTGCAGGAAGTGTAATAACCCACTATGACACTTTCATCCCTTCGGTCTGCAAAGTGTCGTGGGCTCTCCGAGGGGGTGTGGGGGCTTTGCCCCCGGCAACTGCGGTTGCCTCCCCCAGCAGGGCCGCCCTTTGAAAAGGGCACCCTGCACCCCGCCTAAACTTTGCTGCTCCCCGTGACAGCCGTGACGACCGTGACGATGTTTCAGACACCGCCGCCACTCTCAAAAAAGCCGTCACAGCCGTCACGGTCGTCACGCCTGGGACGGTTCCAGCGTCAGGCTGATACTTCTCCCGGCGTGGCTCCTGCTGTTCTCATAGCGGATGTGGTAGTCTATCAGCAGCTTCCCGGCCCGGACGTTTAGCCGCATCGCCAGGGCGTTGGGCTTCATGTCGGTCTGGAGCGCCGCTACCAGCTCGGTGGCCGTACCACCCCAGGTCGGCTTCTCCGCCGTCACAAGGGCGGCTATGGCCTCCAGCACCGGGTCGGGCGGCTCTGTCCATGCCTCCGTTTCCGTACGCTCCAGCGTCCATATCAGCCGTTCCTTGTCCCTGGTAAGATAGAATCGCTGGTCTTGCTGGTCACGCCCGGCCACGTCCAGAACGGCGCTGCCGTCTGTCCGCTTCTCCTTTTGAAGAAGAAAGGCCCCGTCCGCCGCTCCCAGCAGACCGTTGGTGCCGGAGATCATATCGAATTTGTCATCTGCCTGTTGCTTTCGAGTGTGGTGTACCAGCAGGAGGCAGACGCCGCAATCATCGGCAAGGCGTTTCAGCTTACCCACCACCTCGTAATCGTTGGCGTAGCTGTACTTATCCCCACCAGCCTCCCGGATTTTCTGGAGGGTGTCAATGATAATCAGCTTGGTGTTCGGGTGTTCCCGGACGAACTTCTTTAGCTGTTCCTCCAGGCCAACGCCAAGCTGTTTGGCGTAGACCGCAAAGAGCAGATTGTCGGTGCCCTCTGTGCCGAACATTCGGTATAGCCGCCCCTGCAAGCGGCGGTGGTCGTCCTCCAACGCCAGATAGAGGACAGTCCCCTTGTGGACAGGGTAGCCCCACAGGGGGAGGCCCATGCTGACATGGTAGGCAAGCTGGGCCATCAGGAACGACTTGCCCACCTTGGGCGCTCCCGCAAAGAGGTACGTCCCAGGGTAGAGCAGACCGTCTATTACGGGCGGTCTGCTCTGGTAGATGTTCTGGTAAAGGTCGTTCATGGAAACTGTGTGGAGGTAGGCTGGGTCGTTCATGCGCCGCATATCCCGGAGCATTTCCTCTAAATCTTTCTCTTGGGGGTTGTTTTCAGCCGTTTCCTCTGCTATACTTTGGGTAGTTGTTTGAGAATTGGGCTGTTCCCCGTCTGCGCCAACAGACGGAACCGGGACAGTCCTTTTCGTTTCTCTGGAATCCATCAATCTATCAATCCTCCTTCATGCCGCCCAGCGTCACTGAGATAAGGTCAATGGTGGCGAGAAGTTCATCCCCCACGTCGCCCCCGGCCTCAATGCGCCGCAGTTCCCCCAGGACGGCGGCGAGTTGGTCACGCAGGGCCTTGTAGACCCTGGGATTGCCCTGCACCACCACGGCCCGGTCTAAGAGCCGCCGGGTGATGTAGTCCTGCTTCGTCAGGCCAGAGAGCCGCACAGCGGCGTCAATCTGCTTGTTTTCCTCCGGGGATACCCGGAAGGCCACGGTCTTGTTCCTCCAGCGGTTGTGAGTGTCCAAATTCTTAGCTGACATTACGCTCCCATCCTTTCAAAGTCCAATTTGTCTGCCATTTCCGTCTGCTTGGACGGAAACAGGTGGGCATAGCGATAGGTGATCTCGATACTCTCATGCCCCACACGGTCAGCAATCGCCACAGCGGAGAAGCCCATGTCAATCAGAAGTGAGATGTGCGAATGCCGGAGGTCGTGGATTCTGATACGCTTGACCCCTGCCGACTTCGCCCCTCTGTCCATCTCATGGTGGAGATAGCTTTTCGTGATGGTGAAAATGCGCTCCTTCTTCTTGATACCGTAGAGCATCCCCAGGTAATCCTTCATCTCGTCACAGAGGAAGTTGGGCATTTTAATGGTGCGGTTGCTTTTCTTCGTCTTTGGCGTGGTAATGACGTCCTTGCCGTGGAGCCGCTGATAGGACTTGCTGATTTTCACCGTCCCGGCCTCAAAGTCAAAGTCTGCCGGGGTCAGGGCCAGCAGTTCCCCCTCCCGAATACCACACCAGTAGAGCATTTCAAAGGCGTAGTAGGAAACGGGCTTGTCCATCATGGCATCTGCAAACTTCTGGTACTCCGCTTTCGTCCAGAACAGCATTTCCTTCCGTTCCTCTGACCCCATGTTCCCAGCCTTGGCGGCGGGATTGGAGCGCAGCTCATAGAAGCGGACAGCGTGATTGAAGATGGCGCTAAGCTGGTTGTGCAGGGTTTTGAGGTAGGTAGCCGAGTAGGGCTTGCGCTTCTCGTCCCGGTAGGCCAGCAACTCGTTCTGCCATGCGATCACGTCCTTGGTGGTGATCTCGCTAATCTTCCGCTTGCCAAAGTAGGGCAGAATTTTCTTCTGGATGATGTTCTCCTTGGTCAGCCAGGTGTTCTCCTTGAGCCGGGGTTTCATATCCTTGGTGTAAAGCTCGGTAAAGGCTTCAAAGGTCATATCCAGGTCGCCGGAGGTCTGCATCTGGAAACTGCGCTCCCACTCCTGGGCCTCCCGTTTGGTGGCAAAGCCACGCTTGCACTTCTGTTTGCGCTCCCCCGTCCAGTCCTGATACCGCACCATGACGTACCATGTTCCTCTTGCTTCGTCCTTAAAGACTGGCATTTAGTTCCCTTCCTTTCTGGCCCCGTAGAGCCGTTCGTTGAAATACTGGCGGTTGACCCGCCCTGCGATGGTGATGAAGCCCTTGTCCTTCAATTCTTCGTTGAGCTGCCGGATGAGTTTATAGGCGTAGGGCTTCGATACACCCAGCTCGTCCGCAACTTCTTCCGCCCGGATGAATCTGTTCTCCATATGGATTCCTCCTTTCTTTTGATTTAACGCTATTTGCTTAACGTAGTCCTATTATACTAACTCTATTCCGTTATGTCAAGACCTTCCAACGAGAAAATATAAACAAATTTATTTATTTTTCTCTTGACTGGTCTAAACATATCTGTTATACTTCAAGTGTCCCCATTACATAGATTGGAGTTGGCAGTTATGGCGATTGGTGAACGTATTCGTTTCTTCCGCAACATGAAGGGCATCACACAGAAGTATCTTGGCATGGTGGTGGGTTTCCCGGAACGCTCCGCCGATGTGCGTATGGCACAGTATGAAACCGGGAGCCGCACCCCCAAGGCCGACCTGACAAAGACCCTGGCTGACTTCTTTGATATTTCCCCTGATGCCCTGACCGTCCCTGACATAGATACCGACATCGGCCTGATGCACACCCTCTTTGCTTTGGAGGATATTCGGGGGCTGACTATTGGGGAGATTGACGGCGAGGTTTGTCTGCGTCTGGACAAATCCAAAGGCAAGACCTATGCCAATATGCTTGATATGCTGTCCGCCTGGGCGGAGCAGGCCAAGAAGCTGGAGGCCGGGGAGATCACCAGGGAGGACTATGACCGCTGGCGGTACAACTACCCCAAGTACGACACCACCCTGCGGTGGGCAAAAGTTCCCTCACAGGAATTGAGTGATTTCCTGGTGGATGCACTCAAAGATAGCCCCGATACTGATGAATAGACAGCAAAAGCCCTTACCGACGTTGCCATCGGTAAGGGCTTTCTAATATGGTTGTCCTCACTTATAAGCCGCAAAAGAACATTCTTTACCCGCAATCCACTGGGGATACAGAATGATACGGCCTATGGGGAGCGTTATCAAATCGTTATCAAAAGAGAGATATAAAACCGCAAAATCGTTGTGCCGCAACGGGTTCGGAGTTTCAAAAACTCACTCCCACTCGATTGTAGCAGGCGGTTTTCCTGTGATGTCGTAGACGACGCGGCTGATGCCTTTGACCTCGTTGGGGATACGGGTGGCAACTCTGCCGAGGAGCTCATGGCTCAACGGCGCGTATTCGCAGGTCATGAAGTCTGTGGTGCGCACGGCGCGGAGGGCGAGGACATAGCCGTAATTGCGGAAGTCGCCGATGACGCCGACGCTGCGCGTGTCCGTGAGGACGGCGAAGTACTGGTCGGCGACAGCGTTGGCGCGCGCCATTTCCTCGCGGAAGATGGCGTCCGCCTCGCGGAGCATATCGAGCTTCTCCTTGGTGATCTCGCCGATGACGCGCACGGCGAGGCCGGGGCCCGGGAAGGGCTGGCGCTCAACAAACGCCTTCGGCAGACCAAGCTGGCGGCCGAGGGCGCGCACCTCGTCCTTGAAGAGGCCGCGCAGCGGCTCGACGAGGCCGGTAAAGCTCATGTTCTCCGGCAGGCCGCCGACGTTATGGTGGCTTTTGATGGTGGCGCTGTTCCACGCGCCGGACTCGATGACGTCGGGATAGATCGTGCCCTGCGCGAGGAACTTGACGTTGCCGAGCTTTTTCGACTCCGCCTCGAACATGCGCACGAACTCCGCGCCGATGATCTTGCGCTTCTGCTCCGGGTCGATGACGCCGGCAAGCTTTTCGAGAAAATGCGCCTCGGCGTTGACGCGGATGAAATCGAGATCGCGCCCGGCGAAGGCCGCCTCCACCTCGTCGCCCTCGTTCTTGCGCATGAGACCGTGGTCGACGAAGATGCAGTGCAGCTGCCCCGGGATCGCCTTGGCGAGAAGGGCTGCGCAGACAGAGGAATCGACGCCGCCGGAGAGACCGAGGATGACGTGCTCCTGCCCCACCTGCTCGCGGATCTGGCGCAGGAGGACGGACTCATAATCGCGCATGTCATAGTCCCCTGCCGCATTGCAGACGCGGTAGAGGAAGTTGTGGATCATCGTGGTGCCGTTCGGGGTGTTCTCCACCTCGGGGTGGAACTGGACGGCATAGAGCCTGCGCGCATCGCACGCGATGGCGGCGTTGGCGCAGTGCGCCGTGTGCGCGGCGTTCACAAAGCCCTCGGGCAGCGCCGTGACCTGATCAGTGTGGCTCATGAGGCAGATCTGCTGCTCGGCAAGGCCGTGGAAGAGCACGCAGCCGCGCTCCACCAGCGTTTCCGTGCGGCCGTACTCACTCGTCTCGCACGGGGAGACCGTGCCGCCGAGCGACCACGTCATGAGCTGCATGCCATAGCAGATGCCGAGGATCGGCACGCCGAGGTCGAAGAGCGCCCTGTCGCAGCGGGGCGCGCCGTCGAGATAGACGCTGTTCGGCCCGCCGGTGAGAATGACGCCGATGGGGTTCAGCGCCCGGATGCGCTCGAGAGGCGTATCGCCGGGAAGAATGACGGAATAGACGCCGCACTCACGCACGCGGCGGGCGATGAGTTCTTTATACTGTCCTCCGAAATCGAGGACGATGACGGTTTGATAAGACACGCGCAGGACTCCTTTAGCTGTGGGATCAAAGATGGTTTATTTTATTCCATGATCAGGGATTTTGCAAGAGAAAAGTCCCCTCCGGGTGGAGGGGACTTTTTGCTGTGGGTTGATTACTCCGCGAGGCAGCGGAAGAGGAACGTGACGATGTGGGCGCGGGTGCAGTCGTCCTTCGGGGCAAAGAGCTCGTCGCTCACGCCCTTGGCGATGCCCTCTTCGACCGCCCAGTCGATTGCGGCGGCGTAGTAATCCGTCGCGGCAACGTCCTTGAAGCTGCTCGCTTCGGCCGCCTCAGGCTCGCCCTGCATGCGCCACAGGAACGTGACGATCTGACCGCGGATACAGGTGGCCTCGGGGCTGAAGGTATCATCGCTCGTGCCGTTGGTGATGCCCTCACTGACTGCCCAGAGGACTGCCTTGGCATACCAGGCGTCGTCCTTGACGTCCTTGAAGGGATTCTCAACGTCCTCGACCTCGGGGCTGCCGGCAGCGCGCCACAGGAACGTGACGGCCTCGGCACGGGTGCAGGTCTTGTCCGGGCTGAAGGTGGTCTTGGAAGTTCCGTTGGTGATCTCCTTCAGAACCGCCCAGTCGATCGCGTCATGGCTCCAGCTGGAGGCGCTGCGGTCGACATCGGTGAAGTCCTTGGACGGGCAATTGTCGCCGCCGGGGCAGCTGTCAAGCTTCGCGATGACCTCGGTGCGGGTGTGGCTGGGATCGTTCTTGCAGGTGAAGGTCATTTCGCCCTCGGAGACCAGCGTGGGCTCCTTGGTGACCTTGCCCTCATCCCAGTCATGGCCGATGGCGGGCACGACCACGTCGGCCGCTTCGACCTCCGTCATACCATCGCCGGCAACATAGATGCGCTCGCAGCGGCTGCACTGCCAGTACTCAACGCTGCCGTCTTCCTCGCAGGTGGGAGCCACAGCCGCGACCTTCTGCAGGTCATGACCGAGCGCGGGGATGACCAGATCCTTGTAGTTGTCCTGGGTGAGCGCTTCCTCGCCCTCGGCGTCAACAAACTCCAGTCCGCAGAGATCGCACACATAGTATGCGGCAAAGCCTTCCTCGTCGCAGGTGGGCTCCACGGCCTCGACCTCGGTGAGGGCGTGGTCATGCTCGCGGTAGACCTCCTCATACGTCTCGTTGGTGGCATAGTCCATTGCACAGACGCAGAAGGAATAGAGCTCGGAGACGTCGAACGTCACGGTGTGGCTCTCGCCGGCCTCGTCGTCCGCGAAGGTCTCCTGCATGTAAACAGGCTCGGTCTCGTCGTCCTCATGCTCGGAGGGGATGTAGACGTAGGGGTGACCCTCTTCGTCGATGGCGTAGTTATAGCCCTCGGCGTCGGTGAGGTAGATGGCGGACAGGAACTGATTGTCGGAGGCGGTGACGGTCAGGGTGCCGTCTTCCACGGAATACTCGAGCTCGGGAGCCGCGCCGTCGACCACGCAGGGCACGACATAAGCGAGGTACTCGCCGCTGGCAACAATCTCCTCCGGCGTCAGAGCGCCGAGGACGTCTTCACCGACGGGCAGGTTGGCATAGAACTCGAGATTGACCTTGGTGTTGTCCGCAATGGGCGTGGGCGCATCCGGGTCGGAGTAGATGTCCATGCCGTTGAACATGAACCAGGCATTGGTCGTGAACGCGCCTTCATCCGGATCAAAGATGGTCTTCGGGCAGTACGGCGTGTCGTCCACGGCGTAGATCTCGCCCGTCTCGGCGTTGCGCGCGATCATGACGATGTGGCGCGCATTGCGGATGATAGTGGGCACCACGAGGAGCGTGGTGAAGTAAGCATCGGCCGGGTTATTGGACACGGCGATGCGCGCATCGCTGAACTGACCCTGCTCGAGCTTGCCCATCGGGGAATCGCCGGCGTAGATCATGGGATTGTACTCCGCATCGACGAGGTACGCCATGGTGGGCGTGGTGTCGATTTCCCAATCGACGTAGTCCATCGGATCATCGGAGTACTCCGGATCGGTCTCGACGTCGACGAGATCGCGCCAGTCATGCGTCTCGAGGATCGGGCCGGAGGTCCAGTCGCCGTAGAAGCCGAGGAAGGTGGAGTGCGCTTCCTCCGTCTCGCTCATGAAGTACACATAGCCTTCGATGAAGGTGCCGTTGGCGAAGAGCAGGTCAAGATAGTCGCTCTTCGTCTCCTCGCTGAGGGTGATCGTCACGGTGACGGTCTTGGTCTCGCCGGGGGCGAGGGTGACGGTCTCAGGCGCGTCGAGGGTGTAATCCTCGCCCTCTTCGAGCAGCGCGGAGCTCAGCGTGTTATAGAAATGGTAGTCCGGGGCTTCGTCATCGCCGAAGTTGAAGTAGGTGCCGCCGTCCGTGAGGACGTCCGCCGCGACTGCGAAGGTCTGCTCCTCGTCGGAGGTGTTCTTCAGCTCGGACGTGATGGTGTAAACACCGGATCTGTCAGGATCATCGCCCAGCTCGCAGAGCGGATCAGTGATATCGAGCGTGGCGAGATAGGCAGCGGTGAGATCCAGCAGGCCGGCGCCCTGCTGACGCGGGCTGTAGGGCGTAAGGAGATAAGAACCGTCCTCAAGCTGCTCGGCCGCGCTGGGCAGGACATAGGCGTGGGACAGCGTGCGGTTGCGGGCGATCGCCGCAGCCTCAGCCTTGGAGAGCTTCGGGTTCTCGGCACAGATCGCGTCGAGCAGAGCGGCATAGCCGCCGGCGGCGTTCGGGGCGGACATGGAGGTGCCGGAGGCGACCTCATAGCCGTCCGTGGTGCCGGCAAGCGCGGAATTGACGTTGCCGCCGACGCCGGTGATGGTGGGCTTGATCTGCAGATCATTCGTCGGACCCCAGCTGCTGAAGGAGGCGATGCTCCACGCATCGGGGTTCTCCACGACGGTGGGCTCTTCGTCCACGTGGAGGGTCTTGGTCTCCTGCGCTTCGAGCGCAGCACCCGCGGCCTTCTCAACGAAGACGGAGGGGATCACATGATCGTCGATTGCCATGGAGACGAGCGCGCCTTCCACATTGTCGTAGATGACAACGGCGACGGCGCCGGCATCGACGGCGTTGGCAACCTTCTCGGCGAAGGTGATCTCGCCGCGGGAGATGACGGCGACCTTGCCCTCAACGTCGAGTCCTTCAAAGTCCTCTGCCGCGCCGAGGTTGGGGATCATGACATACTCCAGATCCTGACCGGAGAAAGCATCGAGGAAAGCAGTGCCGTTGCTGTCGCGATAGGCAAAGCCGTCCTCACCGACGGTGATCTGGTAAGCGGGATAGACAATGTTCTCCACAGCCGCGACAGCGACATTGCCCTCATAGGAGGCGGGAGAGCCGAGCACACCGTAGTCGGCGTAGTCCGCGACGATGAAGTTGTAGCCATAGTCAGAGAGCCAGTTGCTGGTGTACTCGGCCATGGTGTTCTCGTTGCCGGCGGAGATGCAGCAGATGATGCCGGCGGCCTCGAGGGTCTTGTAGATGTTGCCGAAGG
Source organism: uncultured Clostridia bacterium (assembly GCA_946405655.1). Classification (GTDB taxonomy): domain Bacteria; phylum Bacillota; class Clostridia; order Oscillospirales; family Oscillospiraceae; genus CAG-103. Next base: position 987 of record CAMJHX010000028.1, on the reverse strand, counting down.
TCTCGGTCTCGAGCTCGGCATCGGCGGTGAAGCCGTTCGGCGCGCCGATGGACATGTTGATGACGTCGGCGCCGAGCTTATAGGCGTCCTCGAGCGCGGCAAAGTAAATGTCGGAGCTCGTGGTCTTCTCCGTGGAGCCGAAGATCTTCATGGCGAGGATCTGCGCATCGGGGGCGCTGCCATGGAAGGTGACCTCGCCCTCTTCCGTTGCGGCATAGCCCGCAGCGATGCCCGCGACGTGGGAGCCGTGGCTGGAGCCGTCGTCGATGGCGTCATTGTCGCCGTCGGCATAGTCATAGAGGAAGGGGATCTTCTGGCTGTAGTAATCGCCGTGGCCGAGGTCGACGATCTTGCTGCGCATCTGCGCTTCGGTGTAGGCCGGGGTCTGCAGCATACCGTCATAGACCGCGAACGCCTCGTGACCGGCGGTGATGCCGGTATCGAGGACGGCGATGACCTTGCCGGAGCCGTCAGCGCCGGTGAGCTCGTTGAGCGCGTTGGCATCGATCATCTCAGCCGCGCTGTCGGCCTTCGGCTCGAGCACGGGCTGCTGATAAACGCGCGCGACATAAGCTTCCTTGACGCCGGGCAGAGCCGCGACGGTCGCGAGATCGGCATAGTCCATCGTGACGGACATGCCGTTGAGCAGCTCGGTGTACTCAAAGTTCACCGTGAAGGACACGTCCTTCTGCTCCATCTGTGCCTTGACCGCATTGTGCTCACGCAGCAGCTTTGCCTGCGTGTTGGTGAGCTTCTGGATCAGGGTGTGGTTTTCAGCAACCGGCTGGCTTTCGGTCAGGACGACGACGCGAACCTGATCGCCCGCCTGATAAGCGCCGCTCGTCTGCGTGAGCTTTGCAGCAGGCAGATTGCTGAACTGACGATTTGCGCTGTCTTCCGCCGGAGCCGCCGCGAATGCGGAGGTGCCGAGCGAGAATACCAGCACGAGTGCCAGTACCACAGACAACCATCTTGTCTTCTTCATGG
>CAMJHX010000027.1 GCA_946405655.1 uncultured Clostridia bacterium | reverse complement strand
AGAACTATCAGAACTACTTCGACCTCGATTCCTGGGCGAAGATGTTCCTCATGTACGAGGTCTCCAAGACCTATGACTGCTTCGCGGGCAGCCTCCTGATGCACCGCGACGGTCTGACCGAAAACGACAAGCTCATCGCCGGCCCCGCCTGGGACTATGACGTCGCGTTCGGCCGCACGCTGCACAAGTTCCTCGTCGGCGTCGCCGAGAACGTGCAGCTCAACGCCGAGGGCTGGTATAACGACAGCATCGGCCTCATCGCCGTCGATAAGCCCGTGAGCCTCCTGCAGGAGCTCGGCAAGCACGCGAGCTTCATGCGCGCCGTGGCGAAGGTCTATAACGAGAACAAGGCAATCTTTGAGGACATTGCGCCCAACGTCGACCGCCAGCGCGATGCGATCCGCGACTCCGCTCTGATGAACAACGTCCTCTGGGGCACGCACAGCCTCAGCGCCGAATATGTCATCGCGCCGAACACGATGAATCTGCTCGGCACCGGCAAATATGCCCTCAACTACGAAGTGACCCTCACATGGGACAACTATGTGAACAACCTGCGCGAGTTCTGCGCCAAGCGCGTTCTCTGGCTGGGCGACCACCTCTGGCAGGCGGCGGCGCCGCAGGGCTCCATCGTCAAGAAGACCAATGCCAACGGCGTCGTGCTGCAGGCCGTGCTCACCGCCGGCAATGAGAACGTCTCCTACCAGTGGCAGGTGCTCGAGGGCGACGCCTGGACCGACATCCCCGGCGCCACGGCGGACCGCTATGCGCCCGAGGCTGAGACGGCGGAGTACCGCTGCGTGGTCAAAAACGCCGGCGCCGTCATCACGACGCAGCACGGCGGCCGCGTCACCACCGAGACCGAGACCGCGCTCGCTCCCGCCTCTGTCACCGTCGGCATGGAGGAGACCGCGCTCTCCAATGGCGAGCTCACCCTTGCCCTCAATGGCAGGGAGATCGGCGAATATACCTTCAAGTCCGTCAGCGGCGGCTGGACGATCCGCAACGCCGCGGGCAAGTATCTCGCCGTGAGCGGCAGCTCGATCACCTGGTCGAACGACGCCGCTGTCTGGCGCTATGAAAACGGCGGCTTCACCACCACCGCCGCCGTTGCGCGCACCGCGCTCGGCTGGCTCATCACGCTCGGCTATCAGCGCGATGTCTCTCTCACCGTGAGCGGCGGCAGCCTTGCCGTTACGACCGGCTCCGGTGCAGCTGCGGCCTTCCTTCATCCGGTCGCGGAATAACTTCATGCAACATTGCGCCGGTAAATCCATATGCAGATTTACCGGCGCTATGCCTTTTTGAGATGAAATGGGAATGTACGAAATGGGAACCAACGGGAAAGGAGCCTTATGAAGAAACCAATTTCCATCGTTTTGCTGCTGTGCATGCTCGTCACGCTGTTTTCGGGCATGACCTTCGCCGTGGATGACCCGGCGCAGCCGGAAGAGACCCTTCCGGTCGAGGAGACCGTCTCCGAGACCGAAGCCGAAGCTGTCGAGGCCGCCGAGACTGCGGAACCTGCCGAGACTGCGCCATCCGCTGAGGAGGCCGCACCGGTCGAAGAGAGCGCGCCGGCGGATCCCTCGCTGCGCGATTCGCTCGACGCCGTGTGGAACAAGCGCCTCTATGTCGCGGCGACCCCCGCCGCCGGGCTCACCGGCAAGGTCAATGTGAAGCTCGACCTCCTCAAGAGCGTCGGCACGCTCTATCTTCCCGGCAAGGCGGACGTGTCCGCCCTGCGTCTGAGCTGGGACGATCCTGACGTCACGCTCAAGAAGGACGGCACCGTCTATCAGAGCGGCATGGCGCCGATCCCCGACGCGGGCGAGCGCGCCGTCTATCAGATCACCAAGGGCAAGGCGGTCTCCCTCGTCACGATCAAGACCGAGCAGGGCGCCGCGGGTGTCGAGCCCATGTTCCTCGAGCTCGATGAGAGCCTCGGCACGATCGACGCCATGAACAGCGACGATGAGCACGAGACGAAGTGCTACGGCAAGGTGCTCTTCGACGGGAACGACAACTATGTCTCCATCAAGGGCCGCGGCAACTCCACGTGGAAATTCTCCAAGAAGCCCTATAACATCACCCTCTATAAGAACGACTCCTACGAAAAGAAGGAAAAGGTCGTCTACATCCCCGGCGTCAAGAAGTGCAACAAGTACTGCCTGCTCGCCAACTATCTGGATAACTCCCTCGTCCGCAACAAGATCGCCATGGATCTGGCCAATAACCTCGGCATCGGTCTCGGCAGCCGCTACATCGATCTCTGGATGAACGGCGAGTATCTCGGCAACTATCTCATGACGCCGAAGAAGGATCTCAACGTGGGCGACGGCGGCTTCATGATCGACAACGACCACATCCCCGAGGAGACCGATCAGTTCAAGATCGACGGCATGCATGACATGTTCCTCAAGCACAACCGCATCAACATCGAGGAGATCGGCGACGATCTCGTCGAGGCGGGCATCGGCATGGAGTACATTCAGGCATATGTGAACGAGGCGTTCGCCGCGCTCACCGATTACGACACCGAGAACTACCAGAACTATTTCGATCTCGAATCCTGGGCAAAGATGTTCCTCATGGTCGAGGTCTCCAAGACCTATGACTGCTATGCGGGCAACATCCTCATGCGCCGCGACGGGATCGATCCCGAGGACAAGCTCATCGCCGGCCCCGCCTGGGACTATGACATCGCCTTCGGCCGCACGCTCCACAAGTTCCTCGTCTGGCAGACCGAGCCCACGCAGCTCAACGCCGAGGGCTGGTTCAACGACAGCATCGGCGCGCTCATTGTCGATGAGCCGGTGAGCCTCCTGCAGGAGCTCGGCAAGCACGCGAGCTTCATGCGCGAGGTCACGCGCGTGTATAATGAGAACCTCGACCTGTTCCAGGATCTCGCCGCGAACGTCGACCGCCAGCGCGATGCGATCCGCGCCTCCGCCCTCATGAACAACGATCTCTGGGGCACGCACAGCCTGAGCGCCGATTATCTCATCGCGCCGAACACGATGAGCCTGCTCGGCACGGGCAAATACGCCCTGCACTATGACGTCACCCTCACGTGGGACAATTACGTGAACAACGTCAAGGAGTTCTGCACCAAGCGCGTCATGTGGCTCACCGACCATCTCAAGACCGAGGCGCCCTCCGGCGCCATCGTGCAGAAGCAGCTGGCGGACGGCTCCGTGCAGCTGGAGGTGCAGCTCACCTCGAGCGGCTCGAAGAACACCTTCCAGTGGCAGATCCTTGAAAACGGCGTCTGGGTCAACGTCCCCGGCGCGACCGGCGCGAAGCTCAAGCTCAGCCCCGAGCAGGTCACGGACGCGACCTACCGCTGCGTCGTGAACAATGAGAGCACCGTCATCACGCAGGTGCACGGCGGCAAGGTCACCGTGCCCGTTGAGACGGTCATCGAGCCCGATCCCGCGGCGGAGCCCATCCGCATGGAGGAAGTCCAGCTGCGCGACGGCACCTTCACCCTCACGCTCGGCGGCGAGGACGTCGGCGACTATACCTTTGCCCGCTCCGGCGACGGCTGGACCATCCGCAACGCCTCCGGCAAATATCTGAACGCCAGCATCTGGGGCGTCAGCTGGTCGCGCACGCCGCTCGTCTGGCAGCTGCGCGACGGCGTCTTCACGACCACGACCACCGCCGCGAGAACGAGCCTCTTCAAGCTCATCACGCTCGGCTATCTCATCGATGTGCAGCTCGTTGCCGACAACGGTCAGATCGGCATGACCACCGGCGCCGGCATGACCGCGGGCTTCCTCGCGCCTGCCGGAAACTAACCTGAGAGGTAAGAAACGATGAAGAAGATTCTATCCCTGGTGCTCTGCGCCGTGCTGCTGTTCTCCGCGCTGGGCGTCTCCGCCCTCGCCGTGAACGCGGAGGATTACGCTTCTCTCCCGTATGAGAACTACTGCTACCTCGGCGACAGCATCTCCTGGGGCTACGGCCTCGATCCCAACATGGACAACCACAGCAAGTTCAGCATCGGCACGCGCGTCACGGGCTCCTTCACGGATCTGATTGCGAGCGTCCTCGAGCAGAACAACGGCGCCGTCGTGCACCCCGCCGCCTCCTCCGGCAGCCGCCTGTGCGACTACCGCATCCTGCTGGAAAACGGCATGGGCGTGGAAAACCCCTATACCCGCGCCAATGACTGGTACGGCAACCGCCACCCCGAGCGCACCGAGGAGCTGCGCAAGTCCGGCCCGCAGGTCGTCGCCTGGGTGCGCGAGGCGGATCTCATCACGGTGCAGCTCGGCATCAACGATCTCACCGCCGCGCTCGTCAACGCCCTCTATGCCACGGGGCTCATCGATCTCGACAAGATCCAGGAGCTCTCGCTCTCCGATCCCTCCACGCTCGCGGACTATCTGAAGAACGCCCTCGGCAATCTGCAGCAGAGCCCCGACGTGCTCGGCAATCTCGTGCGCACCTTCAACAGCGAGATCGTCGAGATCCGCACCAACGCCCGCGAGGTGCTCAAGGACGTCTCCGCCCTCGCGCCGAATGCGGATATCCTCGTCGTCGGCTACCACAAGGCGGTGCAGTCTCTGCGCATCCTGCCCGGCACGGACTTCTCCGCGATCTTCGATATCGCGAACGCCGCGCTCGTCTCGCTCAACGACTACTATGCCGCCCTCGCCGATGAGTTTGCCAACGTCCACTATGTCGATGCGCCGGACGCCTCGGTCTTCTATTCCGAGGGCACGAGCCTCGTCGATATCGTCAAGGACATCAAGGGCTTCCTCTACGGCGTCCATCCGGATCACGCGGGTCATGCCTATATCGCCGGCTGCGTGCTCGATGCGCTGAAGGCGCTCAACGTCTGCCGCCATGAGCACACGAAGAACGTCTGCGAGACCAGGCAGCTCGCCTGCGGCGTGGAGCTCATCAGCACCGAATACTGCGCCGACTGCGGCGAGGTGCTCCACTGGGGCAAGGTCGTCACGCCGAACGCGACCTACACCGTCCCGTCCTACACGATCACCAACGCGGTCTCCACCGTCTTCGGCAACATCCACCGCGTCGTCGGTCACCTCTTCGGCGGCCTGACCGCGGCGTATACGAAGTAAGTTTGGGTTCTGATGTAGGGGAGGGGCTTGCCCCTCCCGTGCAGAACCATGCAAATCCAACAGAAACAGAAGGCGAATTCGCAGAATTGGAATGCTGCGGATTCGCCTTTCCTTTATGGTATTTCAAAAAATATGGAACGCCGGGAGGGGCAAGCCCCTCCCCTACGGCAGAATCGACCGCGATGCGCGCCGATGCTCGGCGAATCCGCATCGCAGCTTGCGTAGGGACCGACGCCCTCGACGACCTGGCAGCAAGCACCGATTGTGCTTCCATTCCCGGGCGAATCATGTCGGCACATAAACCTGCTGTAGGGGCGACCTTTGGTCGCCCGCCTTGCCAGACTGAAATCATTTCCAATTCGCCGTGGTGCGGCATTGCAATCAAATGCTTCTGCGCGAGCGACCGCAGGTCGCCCCTACAGTCGATCCCAGTGCGCATCATCCGTTTTCCTCCGGCAGCCGCGCGAGCGCGAACGCCAGAAACCGCTTTGCCGCGGGGGAGCGGTGCTCCGGTCTGACCGCCGCGATGCCGATGGGGACCTCCATGCGCGGCTCCGTCGGCAGCACCGCGACGCCCGTGAGATCGTGCCCGTAGGCGAGCACGCCGTTATTGAGCGCCACGCCGAGCCCCGCCGCCACGAGCGACGCCGTCGCGCGCGTGTCGATCGTCGTATACCGCGTGTTGGGCCTTATGCCGAGCGCGCGGAAGGCGCGGGCGTTGTCCGTCTCCTGCCCGGGGTAGGTGTCGATGTAGGGATCTTTCTCAAAGTCCGCCATCGGGTAGACGCCGTCCCTCGCGCGCGGGTGATCCGCCGGCACCCACGCCATCAGCGGGTCGTTCCGGAGCGGGAGAAAGTCAAACTCCCCCTCGCGCCGGCTCACGAGGCAGAGATCCGCCTCGTGCCGCTCGAGCGCCGCGCAGAGCGGGCTGCTGCTGTCCTGCAGGATGCGCACCTCGATGCCCGGGTGCCGCGCCGAGAACGCCGCGATGATCTGCGCCAGCCAGTCGTAGTAGATGCCGTAGATGCAACCGATGCGCACCGTGCCGGTTTCACACCCGCGCAGGGCGGCGGTCTCCTGCCGGAGCTGCTCGTCCAGCCGCGCGAGGGCGCGCATCGTCGGCAGCAGCGCGCGGCATTCCTCCGTCGGCTCCACGCCGTGCCGCCCGCGCCGCAGGAGCGGCAGCCCGGTCTCCTGCTCCATCGCCGCCATCATCCGGCTCACGCCCGAGGGTGTGTAGCCCAGCGCCTCCGCCGCCGCGGAGAGGCTCCCGAGCTCCAGTACCTTTAAGAGCGCCGCGCATTTTGCCGTGTCCATCCTCGTGCCTCCTTTGCGGAACTGTCAAAGAATCCTTGAGAAACATTCGCTTTACGCAAGGATATCACGGGCGTAAACTGGCGTCAAGAAAAACCCAAGGGAGGGCGTTTTATGAGCCGTCGCGTCTCTGAAATTCTCCTCGCCTCCGTCATCGCGGCGCGGGCGACGAGCTATCTGTTTTCCAAGCTGATTCTGCAGGGCATGGGCATCTTCAATCTCATGGCCGTCCGTTTTCTGATCGCCTTCGCGCTGCTCGCGGCGCTGTTTTTCCCGCGCCTCAGGCGCATGGATCGGCGCACGCTGCTCGGCGGCGCGGTCATGGGCGCGCTCTATTTTCTCACGATGGCGGCGGAGCTGCGCGGACTCCAGCGCGTGCCGACGAGCACGGTCTCCTTTCTGGAGAACACCGCCATCGTCTGGGTGCCGCTGATTTCTGCGGCGATCAGCCGCCGCGCGCCGGAGAAGAAGACGATCCTCAGCGCGGTGCTCTGTCTCGCGGGCGTGGGGCTCCTCACGCTCTCGAGCGCGCTCGGCTTCGGCGCGGGGGAGGCATGGTGCCTCGCGGCGGCGCTGCTCTATGCCTCCGCCATTCTCACCACCGACCGCCTCACGCACGGCAAGCTCGATGCCCTCGCCGCCGGCATCGTGCAGGTCGGCACGATCGGTCTGCTGGGCCTCGTGTCCACGCTCCTGTTCGAGTCGCCGCGCCTGCCGCAGGGCGGCACAGAGTGGCTCGGCATCCTCGCGCTCGCCGTCGTCTGCACGGGCTTCGGCTTCACGCTGCAGCCCGTGGCGCAGCGCGGCACCACCGCCGAGCGCGCGGGGCTCTTCTGCGCAGTGAACCCGATGGTCGCCGCCACGCTCGGCGCCGTCTTTCTGCATGAGACGCTCACAGCGCAGTCGCTCGCCGGCATGGGGCTCATTTTGCTCGGCATTTTCACCGCCTCCGTCAAGACCATGCCGAAAATCTCTTGCAAGCGCCTGCGCCATACGGTACAATGAGGAAAATACCGTAAAATGGCTGGTGATCTCAAATGACGCAATTCGTCTCCGCACAGGACGCAGTTTCCTATATTCCGGACGGCTGCACCCTCGCCGTCGGCGGGTTCAACGGCTTCGGCGCGCCGGAAGCGCTGCTCGCCGCGCTGCGCGAGCGGTTTCTCTCTTCCGGCAGCCCCCGCGATCTCACGATCATGAAATCCGTCAGCGTCGGCGACCGCGGCGAGCGCGGCGTGAGCCGCATCGCGCTCGAGGGGCTGATCCGCCGCGTCATCACCTCCCACGTCGGGCTCGAGCCCGCCATGGCAAAGCTCGTGGAGGAGAACAAAATTCTGGCTTATATGCTCCCGCTCGGCACGGTCACGGACCTCTACCGCGCGGCGGCCTCGCACAGGCCCGGCGTCATCACGCACGTCGGGCTTGAAACCTTTGTCGACCCGCGTCAGGGCGGCGGCAAGGCGAATGATCTGACCGCCGCGGAGGGCGAGGATCTCGTCTCGCTCCTGCGCATCGACGGGGAGGACTGGCTCTTCCATCGCACCGTCCCCGTGGACGTCTGCCTCCTGCGCGGCTCCTATGCCGACCGGAAGGGGAACATCGTCCTCTCCAAGGAGGCGATGTACGGCGAGCAGCTCGAGGCGGCGGCCGCCGCGCATAACCACGGCGGCACGGTCATCGTGCAGGTCGAGCAGGTGCTCGATGAGGATTTCGATCCCCGCGCCGTGAAGCTCCATCATACGCTCGTCGATTTCGTCGTCACCGCGCCGCCGGAGCTTCACCGGCAGGGCTTCGGCTATGACGAATACCGCCCCGAGGTCGCGGGCGAGTGCCGCGTGCCGCTGGAGGCGAAGGCGGCGATGCCCCTCAACGAGCGCAAGCTCTGCGGCCGCCGCGCCGCGCTGGAGCTCAAAGCCGACAGCCTCGTGAACCTCGGCATCGGCGTGCCCGAGGCGGTCGCCGCGGTCGCGGCGGAGGAGGGCTTCTCAGACCGGATCACGCTCTCGATCGAATCGGGCGTGCTCGGCGGCGTCCCGCTCTCCGGCCTCGCCCTCGGCGGCACGACGAATCCGGAGGCGATCTATAAAATGCCCGATACGCTGAATCTCTATGACGGCGGCGTGCTCGATCTCGCCGTGCTCGGCATGGCGGAGATGGATTCGGAGGGCAATGTGAACGTCTCCAAATTCGGCGGGCGCGTCATCGGCCCCGGCGGGTTCATCAACATTTCGCAGAACACCCCCGTCATGCTCTTCACCGGCAGCTTCACCGCCGGCGGATTGAAGACTTCCTGCGAGGGCGGCAGGCTCCGCATCCTGCAGGAGGGGAGAGCGCAAAAGCTCGTCGACCACGTCGAGCAGATCACCTTCTCCGGCGCTTATGCCCGCAGAAAGGGTCAGCGCGTGCTCTATATCACCGAGCGCGCCGTCTTCCGCCTCGCCGGCGAGGGCGTCGAGCTCATCGAAATCGCCCCCGGCATGGACCTCGAGCAGGACATCCTCGCCCACATGGGCTTTCGCCCGATCATCAGCCCGAAGCTGAGGGAGATGGACAAGAGAATTTTTGCGGATGAAAAGATGGGACTGAAACTGTAAACAAGTTAGGAGTTAGGAGTGAGGAGTTAGGAGTTTTCCAAGTTTGTCATTCTGAGCGGAGCACGGAGTGCTTAAGTCGAAGAATCTTGGCAGAGCAGCAAGACAGAGGCTGGAGGTTCTATTATGCTGCGGTGCCAAGATCCTTCGCTGCGCTCAGGATGACAAGCCTTTGCTGCGCAGCAACCATTTGTCAACTCCTAACTCCTAACTCCTCACTCCTAACTGAAAGGAGCTTTATCATGACTTCCCGCGAACTACTCGATATTCTCCACGTCGCCGAGCGCCTCAAGGACGCTACGCGGCATTGCGACACGTCCGGCGGGCGGCGCGAGAGTGTGGCCGACCACAGCTGGCGGCTTGCGCTCATGGCGTTTTTCCTGCGCGATGCGTTTCCGGAGGCAGACATGGACAAGGTCATCCGCATGTGCCTGATCCACGACCTCGGCGAGGCCTTCACCGGCGATATCCCGTCCTTCCTCAAGACCGCGGCCGATGAGCAGCGCGAGGAGGATCTTATCGCTGCGTGGGTGCGCGCGCTCCCGGCGCCGTATGCCGCGGAGCTGGAGACGCTCTATGCGGAGATGGCCGCGCGCGAGACGACGGAGGCGCGCATCTACAAAGCCCTCGACGGGCTCGAGGCGGTCGTGCAGCACAATGAGTCGGATCTCGCCTCGTGGTCGGAAAATGAATACGCGCTGAACCTCGTCTACGCCGCCGACCGCTGCGAGGAGTTCCCGCCGCTGAAGGCGCTGCGGGAGGAAATCCGCGCCGATACGGAGGAAAAGCTCCGCGCCGGCGGCATCGATATGCAAAATTTAAAATAAAAAGTTGCAAAAATACCTTGATATTTTCCGGATATCAAGGTATAATTGCGTCATTCTGAAAGATTCGATTTCAAAAATTGCAAAACCAAAGGAGAGACCCCGCCATGCCTGACTTCCGGCAGCTTCACGATGAAGACATCCATGCCCTCTATGCCGAGCTCGCCTCGCAGTATGAGATCCCGCAGCTGAAGCGCGACGATCCCAGCATCAAATACGGCCTGCGCAATGCCGACGGCACCGGCGTCATCGCGGGCGTGAGCAACATCGGCTCCGTCCAGGGCTATTATATGGAGGACGGCGTGCGCCAGCCGATGCCCGGCAAGCTCTATTACCGCGGCATCAGCGTGGAGGATATCATCGCCGCGCACCAGAAGGCGGGCACCTTCGGCTATGAGGAGGTCGCCTACCTCCTGCTCATCGGCCACCTGCCCACGCGCGATCAGCTGGAGAAATTCAACCTCCTGCTCGAGCAGGCGCGCTATCTGCCCGAGCGCTTTCAGGAGGACAACGTCCTGCGCAACCCGAGCAACAACGTCATGAATCAGCTCGGCCGCTGCGTCATGGATCTCTATGCCTATGACGACAACGCGGACGATACCTCCATGGAGAATCTCACGCGCCAGTCCATCGAGCTCATCGCGCGCTTCCCGCTCATCGCGGCGAACGCTTATCAGGCAAAGCGCCATTATATCGACGGCAAGTCCCTCTATGTCCACAACCCCAAGCCGGGACTGAGCCTCGCCGAGAACTATCTGCGCATGCTCCGCAAGGATAAGCAGTATACCGTCGAGGAGGCCCGCCTGCTCGATCTCATGATGATCCTGCACGCCGAGCACTCGTCGAACAACTCCACCTTCGTCTGCCGCGCAATCACCTCCTCCGGCACCGATACCTACAGCGCCATCGCCGGCGCCATCGGCGCGCTCAAGGGCCCGCTGCACGGCGGCGCCAACGCCAAGGTCATGGAGATGTTCCGCGGCGTGCGCGCAGAGCTCGGCGATACGCCCACCGATCATGATCTCGGCGACTATCTCGACCGCCTGCTCGACGGCAGCGCCGGCGACGGCTCCGGCAAGATCTACGGCCTCGGCCACGCGGTGTATACCGAGTCCGATCCCCGCGCCGTCGTCATCAAGAACTATGCCATGTCCCTCGCCGAGAGCAAGGGCAGGGGAGATGAGCTGCGCCTCATGGAGCGCATCGAAGCCCTCGGCATCGAGCGCATTCTCAAGAAGACCGGCCGCAGCATCGCCATGTGCGCGAATGTCGATATGTATTCCGGCCTGATTTACGACATGCTCGGCATCCCCGCCGATATGTATACCCCGCTCTTCGCCAGCGCCCGCATGGCAGGCTGGTGCGCCCACCGCCTCGAGGAGGCCGCCACCGGCAAGCGCATCATGCGCCCCGCCTACCGCGCCGC
>CAMJHX010000026.1 GCA_946405655.1 uncultured Clostridia bacterium | reverse complement strand
ATCTTCCGATGGTGCTCTTCGGCTATTCGATGGGCTCCTTCGTCTGCCGCATGTGTCTGCATGATTTCGGAGAAGAGGTCGACGCCGCCATCGTCTGCTCCAGCGGCAACGGCGACAGGGAGCTGCCGCTCGGCATTGCCTCCGCCAAAGCCTTCTCCCTCTTTTGGGGCAAGAAGAAGGCCACGCTGCTGGACGGGCATGTGAACCGCGGCTTTAACAAGCGCACCGAGCATCGCTCCAGCGTGGACTGGCTGAGCACCGACCCGAGCTATCTCTTAAAAGACGGCAAGCCCGACCCGCTCTGCGGCTTCACGTTCTCGAACCGGGGCTATTACGACCTCATGACGATGATCCGCGCCATGCTGCGCGATGAGACGTTCGAGGCAGCGCCGAAGGACCTCCCGATCCTCTTTCTCTCCGGCGAGGATGACCCCGTGGGCGGCTACGGCGTGCGGGTGAAGGAGGCCGTCGAGCACTATCGCGCGACGGGACATTTTCGCACCGAGCTGAAGCTCTATCCCGGTCGGCGGCATGAGATCCACCTCGACAATGGACGGCGCGACATTTGGGCAGACATGGCGGCGTTTCTCGACCGCGTTATTTCTTGAGCAGCGCGCGGCGCGCCTTGTGATCCGGCAGATACTTCGTCACGAGCGCGTGAAATGCCGGGCTGTGATTCATATGCTTCAGGTGCGCCAATTCATGCACGACCACATAGTCGATCGCCTCGGGCGGATACTGCATCAGCCGCCACGAGTAGCAGATATGCCCCTCGGACGAGCAGCTGCCAAAGCGCCGCTGCGCCGACGTGATGCGGATCTGCGTCGGATAGAGTCCCATGCGCTGCGACCAGTAGGCCGTGCGCTGCGGGAGGATCTCCTTTGCGCGGCGGATGAGCTCCGCGCGCTCTGCCGCCGTCGGCTCCGGGTGCGCCGTCTGCTTTGCCGCCTGACGGGAAAGTGTGTTTTGAATCCAATCCTCGTGCTCACGCACGAAGCGCTCGATCTGCTGCAGCGTGACGATGCGCGGGGCGCGCACGATGACGCGGCCGTCCTTCACCTGCAGACCGAGGGTTTTCCGGTCGGACCGGATGAGTTCGTAGTCATACTTCATATTCATAACCTTAGATAAGAAAGATGGGTGTTTATGTTTCGAATCGGATGCCACATCTCCGCCGCGGGCGGATATCTGGCCATGGGCAAAAAGGCTGCGGCGCTCGGCGCCAACACCTTCGCCTTCTTTACCAGAAACCCCAGAGGCGGCGCCTCCAAAGCCTTGGACGAGAAGGACGTCTCTGCGTTCCTCGATTACGCGGCGGAGCGCGACATTGCCGCGCTCGTGGCGCACGCGCCGTATACGCTCAATCCCTGCGCGGAGAAGGAGAACGTGCGCGAGTTCGCGCGCCTCGCCTTCCGCGAGGATTTGCAGCGCATGGAATATACGCCGGGACAGTGCTATAACTTCCACCCCGGCAGCCACGTCGGACAGGGCGTCGCCGTCGGGATTGAAAAGATCACGGAGATCTTAAACGAATCGCTCTTTCCCGAGATGCGCACGACCGTTCTGCTCGAAACCATGGCGGGCAAGGGCAGTGAGGTCGGCGGACGGTTCGAGGAGCTGCGCGCGATCCTCGACGGCGTGGCGCTGCAGGAGAAGATGGGCGTCTGCTTCGACACCTGCCACGTCTGGGACGCGGGATATGACATCGTGAAGGATCTTGACGGCGTGCTCGCGGAGTTTGACCGCGTGGTGGGACTGCACCGCATCCGCGCCGTGCATCTGAACAACAGCAAGAACGACATCGGCTCCCACAAGGACCGGCATGAGAAGATCGACGAGGGCTATCTCCCGGAAGACGCAATCCGCCGCATCATCACGCACGAGGCGCTGCGGGATCTGCCGTTTATCCTGGAGACGCCGAATGAGGACGAGGGCTACGCGCGCGAGATCGCGCTGCTGCACGAATGGAGAGGAGAATAAAATGAACATCTGTATCTTCGCATCGTCCTGCGACGTGGGCGAGGGCATCGCCAAGGCGGTCTACGAGCTCGGCCGCAGGCTCGGCGAGGAGGGGCACGCGCTCGTCTTCGGCGGCTACGGCGGCGGACTCATGGGCGCGATCGCGGACGGCTTTCACGACGCGGGCGCCGAGATCATCGGTGTGATCCCCGGCTTTCTCGAAGAAAAAACGGAGAATTACCCGCATCTGACGAAGATCATCCGTACGAAGGAGCTCTCCGACCGGAAGGACGAGATGATCGCAATTTCGGACGCCTTCATCGCCGTCCCCGGCGGCATCGGCACGATGGATGAGCTCTGCAGCATCCTCGCCATGAAAGCGTCAAATCGACTGGACAAGGACATTCTGATCTACAACGTGGATGGCTTCTTCGATGGTCTGCTCGCCTTCTTCCATCAGATGGAGGTCGGTGGGTATTTGTACAGCGATTTGGAAGATCTGTACCGCGTAGAGAACGTGGAGAGTTGAGAGTGGAGAGTGGAGATTCCTTGATCTTCACTCTCCGCTTTTATTTGTCCAGAAAGGAACCGTTAAAGAGGCCATAGATCAGACCGTCCAGTAGGGTTGGATCGGTGTGGGCGCCTGTACGGATGTACGTTCTGGCAATGCTTGTAAAGCCTCCGGCCATGAAGTCAGCGGCGTAGGCGCGGATCTCGGCGGACATATCGGAGAGGAAGCACCCGCAGTCGAGGAGGGAATCATAGAGACTGTCATAGAGCAGATAGATGATATCGTTTTCGACGAGTGTGCGCAGAAAGTCCGCGTGGGAGCGGAGATAATCTCCGTAGTCGGCGCACATCTGCCGCAGGGTATAACAAGCGTCCTCCCCTGCTGCTTCGGGTGCATAGCAGCAGCGCTCCGTGAGCGTATAGGTCACGACGCTCTCCTTGGAGTCAAAGAGACTGTAAAACGTCTGGCGCGAAATGGAGGCCGCGCGGCAGAGCTCGCTGACCGAAATGGCGGAAAAGGGCTTTTGCTCCATGAGCCGAAACAGCGCCTCCGCCAGCTGCCGCTGGTTCAAAAGCGCGGTGGGATTGGTGCCGCAGTACATAGGCGCCTCCTTGGATTGAAAACAATTTGTGAATTGGGTTGACAACTGTAAAGGACTATGCTAAGATTCTACCATAAAGTTTACAAATGTCAAGGAATCGAGGGTCTTCGTCAGAAGGCCATTCTTTCGACCTTGACGTTAGCACTCGTTCAAGCCGAGTGCCAATTCCCAAGGAGGCATGAACATGGCAGTATTCCCGATTTATAACATTCTGGTCGTGCCGGACGCCTATATCTATTTCAAGGCGGAATACTACCGGCAGTACGCCGGAAAGCCCCCGGTGCAGGATGAAAAGGTCATTCTGATTGTGGCAAAGGAGGATCTCCCTCGCTCGGAGCTCACGAACGACAGCTTCTACCCCATCGGTCTGAGCGGTGTCATCACTGAGGTGAGCGACAACGGCTTTGTCGTCATCCGGACGAAAAACCGCGTGAACATCGACGATGTGGCCGTCTACCGCGATCACACGATCGACCTCTCCATCTCCCGCCGGCGCGATATCGACGATCTCGACCCGGAGGAGGCGGCGCGCAAGCTTGCGGGCGTCAAGCGCGCGCTCACGGAGTTCAGCGAGAACTTCCGCTGGGCGTCAGCCGCCAAGCGCTACATCGAAAACTGGGACAGCATCGGCGAGGCCGCCGTGGTGATGAGCCCGTGGATGCAGAACACCAACGCCGAGCGCTATGCCATCCTCGCCGAGGACAGCCGCAAAAAGCGCGCCGAGATGCTCGAACGCATCGTCTATGAGAACCTTGAGATGAACAAGGTCAATCAGGAGGCGGCGCAGGCGCAGGAGGAGGATCACCAGAAGCTCTACCGCGAGAATGCGATCCGCAAGCAGATGGAATATCTGCAGCGCGAGCTCGATGAGCTGCACCCTGAGGAGGTCACCGATCTCCGCAAGCTGGAGATCAAGATCGAAGAGGCGGGCATGAACGAGACCGCGCTCAAGGAAGCGCAGAAGGTGCTCGGCCGCCTCAAGCACGAGGGACAGAACAGCGCTGAGTCCGCCTTGCTCTACGATTATCTCGATTTTCTCACGAGCCTGCCGTGGAAGAAGGAAAAGGCGAAGGACATTGATCTGGACGAGGCCGAGAAGGTGCTCGACGAGGATCACTTTGGTCTCAAGAAGGTCAAGGAGCGCATCATCCAGCAGATCGCCGTCATGAGCCTCAAGCGCCAGCAGGCGGGCAGCATTCTGCTCTTTGTCGGCGCGCCCGGCACGGGCAAAACGAGCATCGGGCAGAGCATCGCCAAGGCGCTGCAGCGCGAATATGTGCGCGTGAGCCTCGGCGGCGTGCGCGACGAGGCGGACATTCGAGGCCACCGCCGCACCTACATCGGCGCCATGCCCGGCCGAATCATGGACGGCATCCAGAAGGCCGGGGTCTCGAACCCCGTGATGGTGCTTGATGAGGTCGACAAGCTCTACGGCTCCTACAACGGCGACCCTGCGAGCGCGCTTTTGGAGGTGCTCGACCCGGAGCAGAACAGCACCTTCACCGACCACTATCTCAATGTTCCCTTCGATCTCTCGAACGTGATGTTCATCTGCACGGCAAACTCGCTCGACACGATACCGGAGCCGCTGCTCAACCGCATGGAGGTCATCCAGTTCCAGGGCTACACACCGACGGAGAAGTTCCAGATCGCGCGGCGGCATTTGCTGCCGAAGGCGCTCAAGGCGGTGGGGCTCAAGGAGAATCAGGTCGTCGTGACGGACGAAGCGCTCGAGCAGATCATCTCCGACTACACGCGCGAGGGCGGCGTGCGCGGGCTGAAAAAGCGCATGGACACACTCTGCCGCACGGCGGCGGTGCAGCTCGTGCGCGGCAAGGGCAAGGTGCTGCGCGTGACGCCGAAGAAGCTGCGCGAGGTGCTCGACATGGCGCCGCTGCACCATCGTCAGGTGCCGGAGAGCGCAAAGCCCGGCGTCGTGACGGGTCTGGCATGGACGAGCGTGGGCGGCGAGATCCTCTATATCGAGACCATGCTCACGAAGGGCAGCGGCAAGCTCATCATCACCGGTCAGCTCGGCGACGTGATGAAGGAGAGCGCGCAGATCGCCGTGAGCCTCGTAAAGAGCTATTTCCCAGAGCAGGCGGAGGTCTTTGAGAAGCACGATCTGCACATCCATGTGCCGGACGGCGCAACGCCGAAGGACGGCCCGAGCGCGGGCATCACGCTCACAACGGCGCTCGCCTCCCTCGTGACGGATAAGGCTGTCTCCCCCGCCGTCGCCATGACGGGCGAGGTGAGTCTGCGCGGCGGCGTCAATCCGATCGGCGGTCTGCCGGAGAAGCTCATGGCAGCGCAGCGCGCGGGCGTGAAAAAGGTCTTCATCCCGGCGCAAAACAAGGAGGATCTGCGCGACGTGGCGCAGGAGGTCAAGGATCAGCTCGAGATCGTCCCGGTCTCGGAGGTCTCGGACGTGCTCAAGGCGCTGAAGATCCAGAGCAAAACTCCAGCAAAAAAGAAAACCGCATAATAAATGCTCCCTGCGATTGCAGGGAGCATTTTCTCATATGTTCTTAGATCAGATTCGTCATGCTCTGGACGCTCACGGCAATCGTGCTGCCGTTGTGGAGCATGGCACTGGTGGCGGGCGGGAGGACGCCGAGCGCGCCGAGGGCGATGAGAGAGCCGTTGAAGCCGATGACGAAGCGGTAGTTCCGATGGATCCGGTGCATCAGCGCCGTCGCAATCTGCCGCAGCTTAATGAGCTCGCGCAGGTCACTCGCCGAGATGGTCACATCCGCGATCTCCCGCGCGATGGCGGCGCCGTCCGCAATTGCGACGCCGACGTTCGCCGCCGAGAGCGCCGGGGAATCATTGATGCCGTCGCCGATCATGATGACGGTGCGCCCCTCCGCCCGCGCCTGCTCGACGTAGGCCGCCTTGTCCTCCGGCAGCACCTCGGAACGGTATTCATCCACGCCGACCTCGCGGGCAATGGCAGCGGCGGTGCGCTCGCTGTCGCCGGTGAGCATGACGCAGTGCCGCACGCCGAGGCGATGCAGCTCCTCGATGACCTCGCGCGCCTCCGCGCGGAGCGGATCGGAGATGCAGATGACCGCGGCGAGCTTGCCGCCGATGGCGAGATAGAGATGAGAGTATTCGTCCGGCAGGGCGTTGAAGACGCGCTTTTCACCGCGTGGGATCTTCACACCCTCGTCCTCGAAGACGAAGTGCTGGCTGCCGATGAGGGCGGATTTGCCGTCGACGGTGGAGCGGATGCCGTGCGCGACGATGTATTCCACCTGCGTGTGCATCTCCTCATGCTCGAGTCCGCGCTCACGCGCGGCGCGCACGACGGCGTTTGCCATGGAGTGCGGGAAGTGCTCCTCCAGACAGGCGGCGACGCGGAGCATCTCGTTTTCGTCGTTTCCGCCGAAGGGGACGACGCTCACGACCTGCGGGCAGGCGTATGTGAGGGTGCCGGTCTTGTCGAAAACAACGGTATCCGCCTCGGCAATTGCCTCGAGAAACTTGCCGCCCTTGACGGTCATGCCATAATTTCCTGCCTCGCGCATAGCCGAGAGCACAGCCAGCGGCATGGCGAGCTTCAGCGCGCAGGAGAAGTCCACCATGAGCACCGAGAGCGCACGGACGGTGTTGCGCGTGAGAAGATAGGTCACGCCGCTGCCGAGGAGCGTATACGGCACAAGCCGATCCGCGAGATAGCTCGCGCGCTGCTCGACCGAGCTCTTGAGCTTTTCGGACGCCTCGATCATGGCGACGATCTTGTCATAGCGCGTGTCGCCGGGCTGCTGCTCCACGCGGAGCACGCACTCCCCTTCCTCCACGACCGTGCCGGCATAGATCGTCATGCCCGGGCGCTTCGGCACAGGGACGGATTCGCCGGTGAGCGACGCCTGATTCACCATCACCTCGCCGGAATCGATGACGCCGTCGAGCGGGACGATACCGCCGACGCGGACGATCACGCGGTCGCCCGCCTGCACCTGGCTGATGGGCAGGAGCACCTCGGTCTCGTCATCCGTGCGTACCCAAACCTGATCGATGTTCAGGCTCATCGTGCGGGCGAGATCGTCCACGGATTTTTTATGCGTCCACTCGTCAAGCAGATCGCCGACCTCGAGCAGGAAGCGCACCGAGCCCGCCGTGGAAAAGTCACCGCGGGCGAGGCTGATGCCGATGCTGAGCGCGTCGAGCAGCTCTACATGCAGCTGCCCCCTCAACAGGCAGCGCAGGCCGCGCCAGAGATACGGCAGCGACTTGACGCAGGTGTAAATGCGGCGGATCGGCGCGGGGAGAAAGAGCTTTCGCAGCGCGCGGCGGAAGACCTTGAATACGAGCTTCTCGGTATAATACCGGTTGAGCTCACGGCTGTGCGTCTGCAGGGAGAGATCCGCCTCCCCCACATCGCCCCAGGTATAATGCGCGAGCGCGTCGAGAATGCGCTCGCGCCCGGTCTCATAGAGAATGATCGCGCCGGCGGTCTGATCGTGCACGGTGACCTTCTGCACACCGGGCACGCGCGAGAGCGCGAGCTCCAGCTCATCCGCCTGCTCCATGGTCATGGGTTGGCGCTGCAGGATCTTCACGCGCAGCCTTCCGGCGTTTTCATGTTTGATTTGAAATCTCATATTGCGATCCTCATAAATTGCGCCCGGTGAAGCACCGGGCGCATTGGTTCAGCTTGTTTACGCCTTGGCCGCGTCCTCGACAACGCCATACTCCGCTGCGCGGCGGGCGTTGATTTCCTTGGCGTCGGCATAGATGTCCTGCGCGCCCTCCTGCACGGCGGTCGCCGTGGCGACGACGTCGTCCTTCATGCGCAGCACCGCGGCGGTGCAGTGGGCATAGAGGCAGCGGGCGTCGCGGCTGGTGAGAATCTTCAGCCCCGCCGTTCCGAACAGGACGCCGCCGGCAAACCAGGATACGATTTTTGCACTCATGATAGTATTCCTCCAAGTAAATGATTTGCAGCCAGTCCTGCCGCCCCGGAACGAAGCAAGGTTTCGTTATGCTCATCTTACGTCGCAATGGATAGAAAATCTGCCCAAAAAAGGCGTTAGCCTCCGCTTTTGGACAGATTCTTGTCTTATTTTACCGCATTTTGCCGAAATTGGCGCGGGCTCACGCCGTAGCGCTCCTTGAAGGCGGCGTTGAACCGGCTCGTGCCGGAATAGCCGACGCTGACGGCGATGGAGAGCACGCTGTCGTTCGTCGTGCTCAATAGTCTTGCCGCGCGCGTGAGGCGGCAGTCCTGCAGATAGCGGTGGATCGGCTGCCCGCTGACACGCCGGAAGGTCTCCTTGAGATACGTCGGCGAGATGCGAAACTCCTCCGCCAGCCGCTCAATCGTGAGCCGGCTGTCCATATGATCGAGCAGAAACCGACGGACACGGCGGACAATATCCACCTGCGTCTCGCTGATGGACGGATCCTGCACAGGCATCTGGCGCTCCTCCGCCGCGAGCCAAAGCCGCTCGAGCAGGCGCAGCAGCAGATAATTCCCCCGCCGCTCCGGCTCCAAACGCGAGAGAATGCCCGTGACGGAGGCATACCAGTCCGAGCCGTGAAGCACACGGCAGCCGGAGGAGAGGCTCTCCTGCAGGGACGCTGTCAGGGCGGCGGAATGCTCCGCGCCGGTGGACTCCGTGAAATATGTCTGCAGACGATCCAGCGGGATGACGGCGGTATAGACCGTGGCGTGCTGCTGCGGCAGCGTGAGCGCGCTGATCGAAGCGTTCGCGCCGCATAAGAGCACTACACCGGGAAAGACAGAGCGCACCTGCCCGTCCGCGAGACGCAGATCCACCTGCCCGTCAATGCAGAGCATCGTCTCGAGCGTATCCTTTTCGGGACGCGTGGTGGGCAGTTCCCCTTCTGTGCGCAGAAAGGCGCGCTGCACCGTCGCTCCGGGCTGCGGCGACCATGATTCAGTTTGCGCGCCGAGTGCCGAGAGAAGTTCCGGAAACATGCGCATGCCGTCCTTTAATATTAAGTAAGCTTTTGCTAACTTTTGTTATCATACAGCAATTGTCAAGCTTTGTCAATCAAATGGACGACAAAAAAACCGATGCGTCCGAATGGAGCATCGGTTCCTATTGGGTAGATTTGGTTTACGGGATCATGCCGGGATCCGTGATCGGCTGCAGCGTCACAGGTGCGCCGGGATCGGTATACTCCTCGCCTGGCTCGAGATCCTGCGAGATCAGCGTCTGCACGGAGATGTACTGTCCGTCATAGGTCACGCGGATGACCTCCTCATGACCCATCTGACCATAGACACAGAGCAGACCTGGCTCAGCGTCGGTATAAAGCGCGGAATGTCCGCCGCCGAAGGAGCCGACGTCCTTCGCGCCGGTTTCGCTGATCGTATAGATGCGCCAAACATAATCCGCCTCGCAGGTGCCTTCCTTGATGATCAGCTCCAGAATGCCGTCCCCATCCAGATCACAGAGACCATAATCCAGATATGCGTAGCACATATCCTCCTCATATTTTGAAATGGTGGAATCCAGCACATTGCGGTAATCGGAATAGTCATAATAGAGCGCAATCAGCGGCGTAGGCGTGGGCTCCGGCTCCATGCTGCCGAAGAGAACCTCCATCTCGTCAAGCTCTTCACCTGATTTAACGTCGTCCTCCGCCTTCGGCGTGCATCCTGCAAACAAAACCAGACACAAGCTCAAAAGGAGCGCGATCCATGCTTTCTGTTTCATATCGGATTCTCCCTTCGGGAATGATTCTAAAGCTTATTTTAGCACAGATGCCACGCGTGCGCAAGCGACGAAATACTTGACAGTGTGTCGTTCATGTGTTATTCTCCGATTGTAAAGTAGGTCTTTAATTTGGTTTACAATCGGAGGAAAAGAAAAATGAAAACAAGAGACATGGCGCTCTGCGCGCTGTTTGCGGCGCTGCTCGCGATCTGCGCATGGCTGGTGATCCCGATCGGCGATGTACCGTTCACACTGCAGACCTTCGGTGTGTTCGCGGCGCTTGGCCTGCTCGGAGGCAAGCGCGGGACGATCGCGATCGCGATCTATCTGCTGCTCGGCGCGGTCGGCGCGCCGGTGTTCGCAGGCTTCAAGGGCGGCATCGGCGCCCTGCTCGGCGTGACGGGCGGATACCTCGTGAGCTACCTTTTCATGGGGCTCATTGTCATCGCCGCGGAGAAGCTCTTCGGCGATCGGACGATCGTGTTTCTCATCGCGGGCGTCATTGCCCTCATCGTCTGCTATGCCTTCGGCACGGCGTGGTTCGTCGTGGCCTATGCCAGAACCGCGGGGTCGATCTCCTGGGCAGCGGCGCTCGGCAAGTGCGTGCTCCCCTTCGTGCTGCCGGATCTGGCGAAGCTTGCCCTCGCCGTGCTCCTGCGCGACCGCGTGAAGCGGTATGTCCCCGCAGCAGCATAAGACCATCCCGGGAGGGGCTCGCCCCTCCCCTTGCTTTTGCACCGAAAGTTTCGCCATTTAAACCGTTTTATCGCTAAAGTTTTTGTTGACTTTCCATGGAATTCGCGGTATAGTAAGCAGGTAAATTCTTTCAGGCCATGTGCCGGAGCAGGAGCCGATATGACAGAGAGCAGAAGAAACAGCTTCAGCGCTTTCGCCGCAAACGCGTTTGCGGCTTCTTTTGCTGTCTATTATTACGGCTATTTTGCTCAGCGTACAATTTAACCGCCGGTTCCAAGCGCCTGAAACGACAACTCGATTCCAAGCAGCTTTGCCATCCGGCAAGGCTGTTATCTTTTTAGGAGGAATGCTCTGTGGTAACCCTGCCCCAATTCCCGCTGCAGTTCGGCAAGGAGGAGAACCTGATCCGCGTGATCGCGGCCTATGCTGCTAAGCGCGCCGGAGAGATCGGCGCGGAGAATGTGTTCAACTTCAGCATCGGCAACCCGAATGTGCCCGCACCCGCACATCTGACGGAGGCGCTGCAGGAGATTCTGCGCACCGTACCGGCGGCGGAGCTGCACTCCTACTCCCCTGCGCCGGGTCTGCCGTGGGTGCGAAAGGCCGTGGCAGAGGATCTGAACAAGCGCTGCGGCACAGACTACACGGCGGACGATCTCTATCTCACCGCCGGCGCCTCCGGCGCGCTCGCGATGGCATTCAGCGGTCTGCTGCTTGAGGGCGACGAGGTGATCGTCTTCGCGCCGTATTACCCGGAATATAAGGTCTATGCCGAGGCCTTCGGCGGCAGAGTCGTGACGATCCCGTGCCGCGAGGAGGATTTCCAGATCGACCCCGAGACGCTGAGAGCCGCGCTCACGGAA
>CAMJHX010000025.1 GCA_946405655.1 uncultured Clostridia bacterium | reverse complement strand
TCTTCTCAGATCTCAATCACGCTATATTCATACGCATTCACAATCTTCGTCTTCCCTCTCTCCGCCTTCCTCGGCAGGTTCATGCCGTAATTGAGGTGGACGTGGCCGTGGAGGAAGTATTTTGGCTGCCAGCGGTCGATGAGATCGAGAAAGCACTCGAAGCCCCGGTGGGCGGGGGTGTCGAGATCGTTGATCCCGCGGGCGGGGGCGTGCGTGAGGAGGATATCGAAGCCCTTTTGCCGCCGGAGTCTCCAGCCCAGGCGCCGGACGCGCGCTGCCATCTGCCGCTCGGTATACTGCTGCGAGCCGTGGCGGTAATGATACGACCCGCCGAGGCCGAGGATGCGCACGCCCTGATATTCCACGAGTCTGCCGTCGATGCTCTCGCAGCCCTCGGGCGGGTGGAGATCGAACGATTCATCGTGGTTGCCGGGGACGTAATAGAGCGGGCAGCGCGCCATCGTGACGAGAAACTCGAGATATTCTTTGGACAGATCGCCGCAGGAGAGAATGAGATCAAAATCCTTCAGCTTGCCGGGAGTATAACAGTCGAAATAAAACGGGCTCTTGATATCCGCGACAACGAGAATCTTCATCCCTCCGCCTCCGCAGCGCCGCGCGTGGAGGGGCCCACGCCCGCCGCGTCCACCGTGGACTGGGCGAGGGGCGAGAGCTCGTCATAGACCGGGATGCTGCCCTCGACGTTGTCCACGAGATAATCCATGCCGATGATCTGCTCGATGCTGAGACTCCACTGGTGCTCGCCGATGAGACGGCCGTCCTGCGCATGGAGCGGGGCGAGAAACGGATTGCAGACGCCGCGGGCGATGCTGTCGCGCAGATACTCGGCGAGACGGCGCGTGCCGCGCGGGAGCATGTCGCTCCACGCAAGCTCAATGACGCCGGCGGACATGCCCCAGTAATAGTTGAGCGCGCGGCTGGAGCGCTCATACTCTTCTTTGACAGTGTTGTCCCGCAGTCGGCGGAGGATCGTCTCATAATACACGTCCCAGCGCCAGCGGGGCGCGGCGAGGAGCGTGCGCTCGCCGGTTTCCGCCACATGGCAGAGACCGAAGCCGCCCTGCCGCCCGCCGGTGTCGAGCGCGGAGATGAGGCGCACGCCGCGCTGCCGGAGGGAATCCTCCGCGTCGTCCCCGTCCTTCTTCGACGACCAGACGAGCAGCACGCGCGCCTTGGGATCGACCATCTGCGCGCCGAGGGCAAAGGCGTTGATGCCCGCGATCTGGCCGAAGATCGGGTAATCGCCGACGTAGCCGAGCTCGTGCGAATCGTTCATCGTGGCGGCGATGGCGCCGAGGATGAATTTCGCCTCATACATGCGCCCGTAGTACGAGCGGACATAGCGGTGGTTCAGATTCGTCGTGCAGTTCATGACGACGACCTCAGGATGCGCGACGGCGACGTGCAGGCTCGCCGGGAGCATGCGCGGGGACGTGGCAAACAGCAGCCTGCAGCCGTCGGCAGTCGCGCGCTCCATGGCGGCCTCCGGCCCCTCGCCCTCCATGATGTTCTCATAGGCGATCGCCTCGATCTGCCCGTCGAACACGCGCTGGACGTGGCGGCGGCCCTGCTCATGCCCCAGCGTCCAGCCGGAGGTGGCGGGCGTCTTGTCATAGAGAAAGGCAACCTTTCGCACGTTCTGCCCCGTCGGGAGCACCTTGGTGAGGATGCTGCCCTTCTTCTCTGCGGCGGGGTCGGTCTTGACGTCGAGCGCCGTGTCCTCCTGCTGGAGGGCGACCTCCTCCCACATGTCGGAGAGGTTCTTTTTGATGGCGGCGTCATCCGCCGTGCGCAGCGCCGGATAGCCGTAGACCTTCAGATAGGCGAGCAGCGCGTCGCCCTCCGTGGCGCGGATCTTGCCGCCGCCGGCGGAGGCATAGACCTTGCGGAAGCGGTAATACACCGCCGTGAAGCGGCGGCGCTCCTCCTCCGTCCAGACCTCGCTCGGCCCCTTGCCGAGCAGACGCTGCAGGTGCGCGTAGCCGCCGGGCTTCGTGAGCTCCAGAAAACCGACGCGGCTGAGCTTCCAAAAGGCGACAAACTCATAATAGAGCTCCGTGCGCGCGTCTCCGTTTCGCTCCGGGAGGACGCGGATGACGTGCGCCGGGATCGTGGGCGCGTCGAAGAATTTCAGAACGCTGACGCGCTTGTTGCCCTCGGCGACGTAGAAGCGGTTGAAGTATTCATAGACCTTCACCGGCTCGCGGATGCCTTCGGCGAGGTGCGCGCTGCAGAGCGCCGCCCACTTGCCTGCAAACTCGGTCTTGAGCGGCAGGAGCGGCATGAAATTGGATGCAAACGCCTCAGTGCGCCCGCGCGACTTTGTGCCGACGATGAATTCCGCCGGCACCGCCACGACGCCGAGGTCGACGGTGGAAAGCAGCTTTTCCGGCGGCACAAGCTCATCGAGCACCGGCAGACCGCCGTCCTTGAGCCGCGCAGCCTTCTGCCCAAGCTTGAGGGCGTCGGAGTAGTATAGTTCGGACATGGGTTTTCCTTTCTGAAAACAGGATCAAAACAGTGTGGAGTTAGGAGTGTGGAGTGTGGAGTTGAGGTGTCGGCTGACGCCGACATATTTGGAATTCAAATCGTTTGCGCGAGCAAACACTTTAAACTCCACACTCCACACTCCACACTATATCACTTTATGCTGCGCATAAACCGCAGGAAGGCTTCCTTCCCCTCTTCGGTTCTGGCGTAGACTCCCGCGTGCTCGAGGACCTTGGCGAAGACCTTGCCGGTCTCGGCGCGGACGATCTCGAGGGCATTCTCGCTTGTAATCTCGTAATTCGGCGCGAACGCCTCCGCCCAGTCGGCGTGCTTTTCGGTTTTTTCATCGGCACGGAGATCCTTACCGGAGGCGAGCGCCTCCGCCACGGCCGCGAGCTCCTCGCGCAGGCGCGCGGGCAGCACGGCGAGACCCATGACCTCGATGAGGCCGATGTTCTCCTTTTTAATATGGTGCAGCTCCGGATGCGGGTGATAGAGCCCGAGGGGGTATTCCTCGGTGGTGAGGTTGTTGCGCAGCACGAGATCGAGCTCGAAGTCATCCCCGCGGCGGCGGGCGATGGGCGTGATGGTGTTGTGCGGCTCTCCGTCCGTCTCGGCGAAGATGACGGCGGCCTCGTCGGTGTAGCCGCGCCACGCGGTGAGGATCTTGTCCGCGAGCGCGACGAGCCGCTCGGGGTTCTCGCTGTCGAGCCGGATGACGGACATGGGCCACTTCACGATGCCGGCGCGGACGTCCTCAAAGCCCGGGAAGACGAATTCCGTCTCCACCGGCGCGGTCTCCATGGCGAAGGTATAGTGTCCGCCCTGGAAGTGATCGTGCGCGAGGATCGAGCCGCCGACGATCGGGAGATCCGCGTTGGAGCCGACGAAATAGTGCGGGAACTGGCCGACGAAGTCGAGGAGCTTGGAAAAGCACGCGCGGTCGATCTTCATCGGCACATGCTCGCCGTTGAAGCAGATGCAGTGCTCGTTATAGTAGACATAGGGCGAATACTGCAGGAACCACGCGCTGGAGTTGATCGTGATCGGCACGACGCGGTGGTTCTGCCGCGCGGGATGGTTGACGCGCCCGGCGTAGCCCTCGTTCTCGGCGCAGAGCAGGCAGCGCGGATAGCTCGATGCGGGGAGATTGCGCGCAGCAGCGATCGCCTTCGGGTCCTTCTCCGGCTTGGAGAGGTTGATCGTGATATCCAGCTCGCCGTATTCCGTGGGCGCCTTCCACTGAATGTCGCTCGCGATGCGGTCGCGGCGGATGTAGTTCGTGTTCTGGCTGAATTCATAGTACCAGTCCGTGGCGGCCCTGGGGTCGGCAGCGCGGAGCGCCTCGAACTGCGCGATCACCTGCGCCGGGCGCGGCGTGAGCCGGCCCATCAGCTCGGTATCGAAGAGATCGCGGTAGACGACGGAGTCCTCCGCGAGGACGCCGCGCGCGTGGGCGTCGTCCATCAGCGCTGCGAGAATCACGTGCAGCGGCGCATCGTCCGCGACCTCAAGCTCCGGCAGTGCGTCGCAGCAGAGCGCGTCGAGAATCGTATTGACCGCCCAGCGCTCCTCGCAGGCTTCGATCAGCCCGGTGCGCAGGGCATAGTTTTTCAGAGCAATGACAGCGTTCATTTCTATCTTCTCCCCCATTTTTCATTGTTTGTGTCATCCTGAGCGAAGCGAAGCGGAGTCGAAGGATCTTGGCAGAGCAGCAGAACAGACGCATGATGTTCTCTTTTTCTGCGCAGCCAAGATCCTTCGACTGCGCGCTGACGCGCTCCGCTCAGGATGACAGGATGGTGCGATACAATCCATCCAGTGCACAGCCGCCGACCGGGCGGATGCGCAGGATGTGGCATTTGCCTTCGCCGAAGACGGCCTCGATGCCGGCGCGGAAGCCCTCGAGCAGATCCTCCGGCACGAACGCCTGCACCGTGCCGGCAAAGCCGCCGCCGTGGACGCGGATCGCGCCGCGCCCGCCGAGCAGCTCGCGCCCGATCGAGAGCGCGAGCGACACGCTCTGGCGGTCAGGATGCTTCGGCGACCAGATGTTCTGCAAATCGCAGACCGAGGAGCGGCCGGATTCGTTCACGAGCGCAAGAAAACGGTCGAAATCGCCCTCGCGCAGGGCGTCCGCCTCGGCTGCCGCGCGGCGGTCGTCGCTGTAGAAATGTCTCGCGCGCAGGACGGCGCGGTCGCCGCACTGCTGACGCACGGCGGCAATGTTTTCTCGGAAGAGCTCCTCCGGCACCTCGCGCAGCACCGTCTTGCCGAAGACGGCGGCGACGGCGCGCATCTCGGCGGCGACGGCGGCATAATCGTCCGTGAGATCATCATGGGACGAGCCGGTGTCGATGATGCAGAGGGCGTGGCGGGAGGCGTCAAAGTCATAGCCCGGGCGGGCGACGATCGGATTTGTGGGGTCTTCAAAATCGATCGCGACCGCGCCGCCGACGGCGGAGCCCATCTGATCCATGAGGCCGCACGGCTTGCCGTAATAATCACGCTCCGCCATCTGCGAGATCTTCGCGAGCGTGATCGCGTCGAGCGCGTCACGGCAGAAAAAGCGATTGAGAATCACGCCGACGAGCACCTCGAAGGCCGCCGAGGACGAGAGCCCCGAGCCCGCGAGGACGGCGGAATGGACATAGGCGTCGAAGCCCGAAATGTCATATCCGAGCGCAGAGACGCCAGCTGCAACGCCGCGCACGAGGGCGGCGGTGGAATCCTTCTCCGACTCGACGGGATTCAGATCTTTTAAATCCACACAGACCTCGCCGTAGCCCTCGGAGAAGACGTGGATTTCATCGGTGCCGTTCGGCGCGGCGCAGGCGAGCATGTCGAGATCGACGCTGCCGCAGAGGACGCGCCCGTGCTGGTGGTCGGTGTGGTTGCCGCCGATCTCCGTGCGCCCGGGGGCGGAAAAGAGGGCGGCCTCCTCCGCATGCGCCGGATATCGCGCGGCAAAGGCCGCGGCGATGCGCTCGGCGCGCGCGTGATCCGCCGTGCCGTAGAGCGTGCGCAGACTTTCGTCCAGCGCGCCGGAGGCAATGGTGTTCAGGAGCTTCATGCGCTCTCCCCTTCTTTCTTTCCGGTCAGATGCAGCTGCGCGGCGGGATAATCGCCGAGCATGCGTTGGAAGGTGTATCCCGCATGCATCAGCGCCGCGCCGGAGACCGCGATGTTTTCTTCCTCAATTTCATACAGCGCGTCGGGATCCAGCCCCTTGAGGCGCAGATGCGGCGCGGACTTGAACGGCTCGACGTTCTGCACGACGATGCTCACGATGCTGCGGCTCTTGTCCTCACTCACCGTCTGCCAGGCAGTGAACCAGGTGTTCGTCTCGTCCGTGAGCCGGTAGTAGAGCCCGTTTTGCGCCACGTCCTCGTCCGCGCGGAAGCGGCGGATCTGCGCGCGGATGGCGTCCTTCTCCTCGGCGGACAGCTTCGTGAGATCGAGCTCATAGCCGAACGCGCCCGCCATGGCGACGATCGCGCGGGTTTCGAGCGGCGTGGTGCGCCCGGTCTGGTGGTTGGGCGAGGCGGAGACGTGCGCGCCCATGGCGCTCATCGGATAGCCGAAGGAGGTGCCGCGCTGGATCTTCAGCCGCTCGATCGGATCGGTATCGTCCGAGAGCCAGATCTGCGGCACATAACAGAGCATTCCGGCGTCGAACCGTCCGCCGCCGCCGGCGCAGCCCTCGAAGAGCACGTCCGGGAAGGCGGAGGTGAGCCGCTCGAGCAGATCATACACGCCGAGGACATAGCGGTGCAGCACCTCGCCCTGCCGCGCGGCGGGGAGGGCATGGGAATAGACGTCCGAGAGGGAGCGGTTCATGTCCCATTTGACATAGGAAATATCGTGCTCGCGCAGGAGCGCGGAGAGCGTGTCGAAGAGATAATCGCGCACATCGGCGCGGGACATATCCAGCACGAGCTGGTTGCGCGCCATGATCGGCGCCCTGCCGGGCACGGTGAGCGCCCAGTCCGGGTGCGCGCGGTAGAGATCGGAATTTTCGTTCACCATCTCGGGCTCGATCCAGATGCCGAACTGCAGACCGAGGGCGGTGATGCGCCCGATCAGATCGCCGAGGCCGAGCGGGAGCTTCTCGCGGTTCTCAAACCAGTCGCCGAGCCCGGCGTTGTCGTCCGTTCTGCCGCGGAACCAGCCGTCATCGAGCACGAAGAGCTCCGCGCCGATGTCCTTCGCCTCGCGCGCGAGGGCGATCAGGCGGTCGGCGCTGATATCAAAGTAGGCGGCCTCCCAGCTGTTGACGAGCACGGGGCGGCGCGCATGCGCAAATTTGCCGCGGCAGATATTGCGCCGCAGGAAGCGGTGATACTGCTGACTGAGCTTCGTGAGACCCTCGGCATAGGATAAAAGCACCTCCGGGGCGGTGAAGGTCTCCCCCGGCTGCAGCGTCCACGAAAAATCGAGCGGGCTCACGCCCATGACGACGCGCACCGCGTCGGTCTGGCTGCGCTCGATCTCACAGCGGAAGCTGCCGGAATAGGCCAGCATGATCCCATAGCAGTCGCCCGCGTCCTCGGTGGCTGCGTGATCGCAGAGGATGACGAAGGGATTGTGCTGATGGCTGGACATGCCGCGCTCGGAGCCGACGGTGACGACCGCATGCGGCAGCTTCAGCCGCTCCGGCTGGCGCTCGAGGCAGTGGCGGCCGTGAAAATGCAGGAGATCCCAATCGCCGAACGGGAGATCGAGACATGCGGACGCCGCCTTTTCGAGCGTGACGGGCGATTCCCCATCATTTTGCACCTCGGCGGCGCGGGTGATGACGTCCAGATCGGCAAACACGCCGTAGTGCAGCCGGAGCGTCAGACCGCTCGCAGCGTCGCGGAGCGTGAGGGTGATCGTCTCGCACTCGCCGCCGTTGTCACAGGCGGACGGCAGACCCGCGAGGGCATATTTCCCCGCCTTGATCTCGTGCGAGACATAGCGCCAGTCCGTGCCGCGGTGACCGCTCGGCGTGACCGCGACGACGGCGGGCACGCGGTAATCCCCCGCGCCGGAGGAGGCGTATTCCTGCGGAATCGTATCCGGGCTCGGCGCGCGCTCGAGGCGGTGCTCATAATGGTTGCCGGAGAAGCCGAGATCATAAAACCGGTGGAGATGGCGCAGATCCTGCAGCCCGATATCGCGCCCGTAATAGAGATGGCGCAGGCAGCCGAGCTCGTCGATCTGCATTTGATAGGATGTAGACGCCGTGCGCAGGGTAAACACACGGGCGGAGTCGTCGAAATGAATGCTCATGGGTGGAGATACTCCTTATGATAATACACTGATTGGGTCGTAGGGCGGGGACCTGTGCCCCGCCGTCGCCCCGCCTGAGATTGCGGCGGCCCACAGGTGGCCGCCCTACAGAACACGGTGCGGATTCGCCGAAAACCGGCACTCTCGAATTCTCCCACCGCGCGGGCGACCGCAGGTCGCCCCTACAGTTCTGTTTCAGTCCGGACGGGGTTTGGAAAGGTCAATCCCGCGTGGTTTCGGCGGGAATGTAGCGGATGGGCAGGGCGCAGCGCTCGCCGGAGAAGACGCGGTCGGCATCGAGCAGGATCTCGACCGCCGTCTCCGCCATCTGTGCGATGGGCTGCTCGATCG
The DNA here is from genome assembly GCA_946405655.1 of uncultured Clostridia bacterium. GTDB lineage: Bacteria > Bacillota > Clostridia > Oscillospirales > Oscillospiraceae > CAG-103. The sequence continues at coordinate 3,311 of CAMJHX010000025.1, read as the reverse complement.
TGGAGCAGGCATAGCGCCCGGTGGCGTAATCGGCGATGCCGTCATAGCCGATGACCTGCACCTGCCCGGGGATGTCCACCCCGCGGGCGCGGAGAAACGCGATCACGCGGGCGGCGAGATCGTCCGTATTGCAGAAGATGCCGTCGAACTCCGGCACGCCGCCCTGCAGATGCTGGTCGAGAAAGCGATAGATCGGCGCCTCGGTCTCCCAGTCGCGGAGGATCAGGCGCGTATAGTCCGCGCCGAGCGCGCGGCACTTGTGCTCAAAGCCCTCGCCGCGGCGGTCCGCCTCGCCCCGGATCTCCGGGCCGATACGCACGAAGAGGAGCTTTTTGCAGCCGAGGGAGAGGAGCTTTTCCGCCGCGAGCTCACCGCCGGCATAGTTGTCCGACGAGACGCAGGGCACGCTGTAATTCAAATGCCGGTCGATCGTGACGATCGGGAGCGAGTCGTCCGCCTCGAGATCGGGGCTGTAGGTCAGGGCGATGACGCCGTCGGCCTTGTTCTGGCGCACCATGTCGAAGCACTTCTGCTCCGCCTCGGGATCAAAGTCCGTGATCATCAGGAGGCTGCGGTAGCCCCGGCGCATGAGGCAGGCGGTGAGCTCGTCCGTCAGATGCGCGAAAAAGGGATGGCGCAGCGACGGCATGACGAGCGCGACGCAGTTGGTCTTGTTCGTCTTGAGGCCGCGGGCATAGGTGTTCACGTGGTAGCCGAGGTCCTGGATCGCCTGCTCCACGCGGCAGCGATAGCTCTCGCCGACGGGGATGCCGTTGATGACCTTCGAGACCGTGCCGAGCGAGACGCCGGCCTCGCGGGCGACGTCCTTCATGGTAGGCGGCGCGTCGGTGCGGCGCATGCTGCTCCCTCCTTTGAAACGACAGTTCTGTAGCTTAAAAAATTATACCGAAAAACAGGGTGCTTGTAAATGGGAATCTTCACGCAGTTTTGATACACACGGCATTCTCTGTGATGAATCTCAATGTATAAAAAACTGCAGGTAAAATGTGCAGAATTCACAAAAGTTAAGAAATTGACGCAGCAAAAACAGGCATGGTGTTGACACTTTGGTACCGATATGTTAATTTTAGTGGTACGAGGTGTGAAACGATTCACGGCCGCGCCGAGGCAGTCGCCAGCCAAAGCGCGAAACCGCGGAAAGCCAGCACCAAAATCAGGAATCTGTGAATGACAGAAAGGAAGTAATCCATGAAAAGAACACTCGCATTGCTTCTCGCTCTCGTGATGGTCTTCGCGCTCGCCGCCTGCGGCAGCAAGGACAACGCCAGCGGAAGCGCCGGCGGCGACGCAGCCGCCCCCAGCGGCGACGGTCTCACCATCTTCAACTCCAAGATGGAGATCCAGAGCCAGATGGAAGAAATGGCAGCCCGTTACTCCGAGGAGAAGGGCATCCCCGTTGAGGTTTACTACTCCAGCGACACGGTTGCGGCGCACATGTCCACCCGTTATGCCTCCAACGAGCCCTATGCCCTCGCCATGGTTGATGCGAAGGACATCTACTCCCTCGGTCCTGAGCATGCTGTTGATCTGAGCGGCGAGCAGTGGGTTGGCGACACCACGCAGGCGATCTCTGTTGACGGCAAGGTTCTCGGCTTCCCCGTCTGTGTTGAGGCCCGCGGCCTCCTCTACAACGGCGACGCCATCAAGGAAGCCACCGGCAAGGACTTCGACCCCACCACCATCAAGACCACCGCTGATCTCAAGGCCCTGCTCGAGGACATCGCTGCCGGCGGCATGGAGCTGCCTGTTGGTCTGCAGAAGGAAGACTGGTCCCTCGGCGCACACTACTTCGCTGAAGTCTACGAGATGCAGCAGGATCCCGATGCCTTCATCGCCGGCATCAAGGACGGCTCCGTCAAGCTCGCGGACGATCCCGTCTTCAACGCTCTGATGGACACCTTCGATCTCCTGAAGGAGTACAACTACGCGAAGGACGCTCCGATCTCCGCGGAGCGTGAGGTCATGGAAATGATGCTGGCCGAAGGCGATCTGTGCTTCAAGTTCGGCGGCAACTGGGACTGGTCCAACATGGTTGACACCAACTACACCGAGAACATCGGCATGATGGCGGTTCCCTCTGATCTGGGCGACTACAACGAGATGCTCGTCGGCGGCGGCTCCAAGTACTTCTACGTCGACAACTCCGTCTCCGAGGAGCAGCAGCAGATGGCCAAGGACTTCCTGAACTGGCTCGTCTATGACGAAGAGGGTCAGGACTTCCTCGTCAACGAGTGCGCGCTCGTTCCCGCGTTCTCCAACATCACCCTCGAGGTGAGCGATCCCCTCGGCGCTTCCGTCAAGGGCTTCGCTGACGCCGGCAAGCTGGTTGGCAACTACAACTACCTGCCCGACGATCACTATGCCAAGGTCGGCGCTTCCTTCCAGAAGTACCTGGCCGGTCAGATCGACCGCGCCGGCTTCGCCGATGAGGTCACCGCTTACTGGGCCACCGCTGAGGTTGGCGCTCACTAAGCACCGTACGTAATCCACCCACTGACCCGGGTATGCGGATACCCGCATACCCGGGTATTTGTATTCTGTTCCGCGATGCCGTTGCGCGGTGCAGAATGCCCCTCAAGAGGAGAAACCAAACGGCAGATTGGAAGGTAATCTGATGAAGCAAAACACCCTGTCCTACAAAATCAAACAGTATCTGATGTTTGGCGGCGTTGGAACGGCTCTGTTTTTGTGCGTTGTGGCGGTACCGTTTATCTACGGTCTCTATCTCACGCTGACCAGCTGGGACGGCGTGAGCGCGTCGAAGCCCTTCGTCGGCTTTGCGAACTTCGCCGCGGCGTTCAAGGATACGACCTACTGGCAGGCCATGGGCCGCACCGTTGTCTACTCGGTGTTCGCCGTCATCCTCATCAACATCGTCGCCTTTGCGCTGGCCTATCTCGTGACCAGCGGCATCAAGGGCCAGAACTTCTTCCGCGCCGGCTTCTTTGTCCCGAACCTCATCGGCGGCATCGTCCTCGGCTACGTTTGGAAGTTCGTGTTCAACCGCGCATTCGTCGCGATCTTCAACTCCACGTCTCTGCTCTCCACGCCGAACGGCGCGCTCTTCTGCCTGATCTTCGTATCGGTCTGGCAGTACGCAGGCTACATGATGCTCATTTATGTGGCCGGCTTCATGAGCGTCTCCCCCGACGTGAAGGAAGCCGCCATGATCGACGGCTGCACCCCCGCGCAGGCCATGCGCAACGTCACCATTCCTCTGATGCGCTCCTCCTTCGTGCAGTGCATCTTCCTGAGCATCACGCGCTGCTTCGTCGTGTACGACGTGAACC
>CAMJHX010000024.1 GCA_946405655.1 uncultured Clostridia bacterium | reverse complement strand
GCCAGCATGGCCGTGATGGCCAGATAATTGGTTTCTTTGATAGTAGCCAAATTCGTTCCTCCTTCTTGGCTCGGCAAAAGCCAGAACCTTCAGGATCTTAATCGAACAGCACGGCGGCGACCTGACCGGCCAGATCGGCACGGCTCAGCTCGGCCAGCGTTTCGAGCGCGCAGTTGACCTCCACATCGCCCTGCTGCAGGACGAAGCCTGCGCGGATCGGGCGGGTGTCGGCAGAGAGCGTGAGGTTGCCGGGCTTGCCCTGCTCCTGCAGAAGCAGATTCGCCGCAGCCACGATCTCGGCGCCGCAGCGCTCGCGGTCCCTGGCGTTGAAGGCCACGGCCTCGCTGCCGGTGGAAGCGGCCTTGCAGGCGAGCTTCGCCATGGCGGAGACGTATTCGCCCGCGGGCATGTCGCAGATCTTATTGAGGGCGCGGTCAAACGCCTCGCCCACCATGGACTGCTTCAGACCCAGCGTGCTCTTTTTCGCCTCCATGCCGGCAAGTCTGCCGAGGCGCTCTGCGCGATCCTCCGCGTCCTTGACGCCGCTGCGGAGGGTCTCCCAATAGGCATCCTCCGCCTTTTTTTCATATTCGGCGCGGATCGCGGCGCAGCGCTCCTTCGCTTCGGCTGCGATCTGCGCAGCCTCGGCGCGGGCGTCCGCCTCGATGCGTCCGGTGATTTTTTCAATACCTGTCATGTTTTGTTCTCCCTCCGTTCGGGTGGCGGGATGATCATCAAATGGCGAAGAGCATCATGATGGAAGCCAGCAGGCAGAGGATGGCGTAGAACTCGACGGTGATGCAGAACACCATGCCCTTGGCCCAGTCATCCGGCTTCTTCGCGAGAATGTTGATGGAAGCGGCAGCCACACGGCCCTGCGCCGCAGCGGAGATCAGACCGCCGATCGCGATGGGGAGGCACGCAGCCAGGAAGCGGCAGCCGAGCGCAACGTCCATGCCGCCATTGGCCTGGAAAGCCGCGAGCACGCGGGAGTTGGCCAGGAACCAGACCACGAAGCCGTACAGACCCTGCGTGCCGGGGATGACCTGCATGATCATTGCCTTACCGAACTTATCCGGATCCTCACTGATCAGACCCGCACATGCTTCACCGGCGATGCCGGTACCTTGGGCAGAGCCCGCGCAGGCCAGAGCCGCAGCCAGAGCCGCGCCGAGCAGACCGATTGCCAGACCGCCGAATGATTCCAGAAATCCCATGATATTATCCTCCTTGATTGATAATGTTTACCGTATTAAAGGTGGTTTTCCACGTCAACATACTTGGTGTTGATCTCCAGCGGCTTGAAGGGCTTGCCGCCGTCCTGATAGAATTTGCCGAAGTATTCCAGACACTGCAGACGCAGATCGTGCACGAAGCAGCCCAGCAGGTTCAGCGCGAAGTTCAGCGCATGGCCCACGAGGCAGATCGCCACGAAGAAGAAGAACGTGAGGATGTTCGGCTTGTTGCCGCCCATCGGCATGGTGGCGAGGTTGTTGAACACCTGCGCCACGACACTGCCCGCGAGCATCAGCGCCATGAGTCGGGAATACGAGAGGATGTCGCCCAGCCAGCCGGTGACGCCGTTGTAGATCGCGGCGAGCACGGCCGCTGCCTTGCCGAAGAAGCCCTTGGCCGGATAGGCCGCGCCGTAGATCAGCATGAGCGCGCCGATAATCAGCACCACGGGGATGCCGGCGACATTGCCGATCTTGAACACGAACATCAGCAGTCCCGCAAGAATGACGAACCACGAGCCCTCCTCGAAGATGGCGCTCCTGGTATCGCCCTTCTTGATCTTGGCGGCCATGGAGATAATCATGCCGGTACACAGCTGCAAGACGCCGAGCACGAGCGCACCGTAAAGGATGGTCTGCGTGTCGTTCAGGGGGTTGATGAGAGGCTTCGTCAGGAAATTGTCGCCCATCTCGACGCCCTTGAACATCTTGTAGAGCGTGGGGATGAGGTCGCCGAAGAAGCCGCCCGTGAGGACGCCGAAGATGAACGTGGAGATACCGCCTTCGAGCAGCAGGTTCACAAACGTCTTCGAGCCGCGTTTGGGCTTGACGAAATGCTTGACGATGAGCGCGGCCGCGATCATCAGAAGACCGTAGCCCATGTCCGCCATCATGATGCCGTAGAACAGGATGAAGAACGGCGCCATGAGCGGGTTCGGGTCGAGCGTACCGTAGGCCGGAAGGCTGTACATGTTGGTGACCATGTTCAGCGGTTCCGTCACGGCGGCGTTTTTGAGCTTGACCGGAACGGTGTCGTATTCCTCCTCCGTTGGCTCTGTGAACTCCCAGGAGCAGTCATACTTCGAGAGCGTGTCAACAACGCGCGCCTCCTCCGGAGCCTCCATCCAGCCGTTGAGACAGACGACGCTGTCCGTGCCGACCATGCGCTCGGCGGCCTCGGCCTTGCCGATGAAGACGTTGGCGCGGTCGATGCTGAGCTTGATCGCATCGCGGTGCGTGGAATAGCCCGCGATCTGCCGCTCGAGCGCGGCGCGGCTCTCGCCGATGCCGGCGACCAGCTGCTTCTGCGCTTCGATCTGCTCTCTCGCGGTGCCGACCGTGCCGGCGACGCTCGCAATCGCAAAACCGAAGGCTCTCAGCGCCTGCAGCGCCTCCGCATGCACGCTCTTGTGGCAGACGAGAACGGTATAGTGCGCGTCCTTGTCCGCATTCACGGGGAAGAGCTCCGCCTCGGGTGCGGCCTCGGCCAGCGCACGCTGCGCCTCCGCCAGATCCATCACGGCGGGAATGGTGCCGAGAATCACGTCCGCACAGCCGGTGCCCTTCGTTTCGAGCGGGAGATCGAGCGCGGTCCAGGGGCCGAGGGCCTCCATGGACGAGCGCAGGCGCGTCTCCTCGCTCGTCAGGCGGCGGATCTGCGCTTCGAGATCCTCCATCTGAGAGGCTGCCTCCAGCTCGCGGTGATACGCATTCTCATCCAAGAACTCCGCCTCCGAAACCTCGGGGCGGCCGCTGAGGAGTTTGGACTTCACGGGAGCATATTTGTCCAGCAGCCCGAGCGCGGCGGTCAGCTTAGCCTGATCAGCCCTCGCCTCCGTCAGTCCGCCGGATTCCGGACGAAGCTGCGCGGCGTCCCCCTCCTGGGGCAGGTCCGGCTCCGTGACTGACACGCAGCCGAGCAACATCAAATCGCGGAGAAGGGCTTCCTTCTGCTCCCGGACGACCATGAGCTGCAGCTTTTTCATTTGTACAATGGCCATCAGCTATTCACGATCCTTTCCACGATGAGTGACGCCGCCTGGTCCAGTCTTGCTTCCGCGCGTGTCCGCATGGTAGCCTCGCGATTCTTCGTCGTCGCTGCGAGCGCTTCGGCGTCCTGCGTGGCCTTCTCGTCGGTCTTGGAGCGCAGAGATTTGAGTTCTTCGCGCGCTTTATTCAGCGCCGCCTCCACCGCCTCCTTGCCGTCGCGTTCGGCCGCCTCGATCGCCTCGGCGGCAGCCTGCGTCGCTTCCAGCTTGATCTGCTTGGCACGCTCTTCCGCTTCCCGGACCGTATTGATCGCTTCAAATGACATTCACACACCTCCCGACCTGTGTATTTTTCTGAACAATGACGCATAGCACTGTGTGATAGAAGAAAACTATGCGTGGAATTCAACAACATGATACCTCATTTTGAACGATTTCGCAAGCCTGTCGCCCGGGTTTTTCTGACAAAATCACTAATTATTTTTGTGACAACACCGTTAAATTTCTGTTGATTTTGCTAGTTTATTCACTTGCTTGTTACATAATTGACAAATTCACAGCGGATATTCCCTGCATTTTCATCATTTTCACAACGGCAGAATTTGTGCTGTTACTCGACAATTTATTCATTATTTGTTTATCTTTTCTCATCGTTTTCACGCATGAGAAGCCGGGAGTCGGATACCCGTCTCCCGGTTGATCATTTCTGGGCTGAGATCAGATAAAGTCCGCGCAGATCTTGCCGAGCGGACCGAAGTCTGCTTCAAAGTGATCGCCCGCGTCGATATAGACCGCAGGGTTCTGCGAGCCCGTGATGACGATGTCCCCTGCCTCGAGGCATTCGCCGTATTCCGCGAGCTTATTTGCCAGCCACGCCACGACGCGCAGCGGGTTGCCGAGCGCCGCGGAGCTCACGCCCTCGCTCGCGAGCGCGCCGTTTTTCCAGAGCCGGATCGGAATGCTCGCAAAGTCGATCCCGCGCACGTCCGCCATCATCTCCCCTGTCACAAGATAGCCGTTGAAGACGTTGTCACACATAGCGTCCACGATTGTGCGCGAGCCCGTGAAGCGCACGTCCGGCACCTCGATCGCCGGCATCGCGCCCTTCGCTGCGCGGAGGACGTCGATCGGATGCACGTTCGGTCCGTGCAGGCGCTCGGCGAGGACAAAGAGGATCTCGCACTCGATGAAGGGCGCAATCTGTGTGTCGCGCCGGATCGGCTGGCTCGGATCGCGGATGATGTCGCTGAGGAGATAGCCCAGCACCGGCTCGCGGAGATTGAATTTCTCCTGCATGACCGGATTCGTCGCGCCGACCTTTTTGCCGACCATTTTTGCGCCGGCAGCCATGCGGCGGCGGATGTTGATGAGCTGAATTTCTCTCGCGTCCTCGATCGTGAGCTCCGGATATGCCTGCGTAAACGGCGCGATCGGCGTGGTGTTCTGTCCGGCGCGATGGATCTCGTCCGCGAGCCTCTGAATGACTTCCTGCTGCAGCATGGGAAACGCTCCTTTCATACATTTAGATGAGGATTCCATCTTTTTCCTGATTGTAGCATTCTGCGCTATCTCCTGTCAATGCGGCGGACGAATTCAGCGAAAAATCATGTTTGTATGCTTGCCATAAGCGCAAATCTGCGTTATAATTCAATTGTTCAAATTTTGAAAATATTCGGAGGTGCTTCTATGCCCGGCAAGAAACGCTTCGGGGATCGCAAGGAAGGCCGCCTGCTGCGGTCGCTCGACCCCTTTTATAAATTCATCCCCTACATCATGGTGCAGAAAAACGACGCCTGCAACCAGTTCAGCGATTCTGCGGAGATCACGGAGACCGACCGCTGGCTGCGCGACAAGCGCAAGGAGGGCTACAAGGGTCTCGGCTATCTGCATCTGTTCATCGCGGCGTATGTGCGTCTGGTGAGCCAGCGCCCGGCGATCAACCGCTTCATCGCGGGCCGGCGGATCTACGCGAGAAACAACATCGAGGTCGTCCTCACCGTACGCCGCGGCATGACCGCCGAGGCCGGCGAGACGACGATCAAGGTCGTCTTTGATCCCTATGACACGGTGTTCGACGTCTACCACAAGATGACCGAGAAGATCGACGAGATCAAATACGGCGAGGAGGACAACAACACCGAGCAGGTCGCCTCCGCTCTGACGAAGCTTCCACGCTTCGTGCTGCGCTTCGCGATCTGGTTCCTCAAGGTGATGGACTACTTCGGCCTCATCCCGCAGAGCCTGCTGGACGCGAGCCCCTTCCACGGCTCCATGATCATCACCGACCTCGGCTCGATCGGCATCGGTCCGGTATATCATCATCTTTATAATTTCGGCACTCTGCCCGCCTTCATCGCCTTCGGCGCGAAACGAAAAGCGTATGAGGTCCAGCCGGACGGCACGGTCGCCCAGAGAAAGTATATTGACTTCAAGATCAACACCGACGAGCGCATTTGCGACGGCTTCGATTACGCGCAGGGCTTTAAGATGTTCAAGATGTTCATCCGCCAGCCCGAGCTGCTGGAAAACCCGCCGGAGAGAGTCGTGGAGGACGTTTTCTAAGCCTTGATCACCATAGAAAAGACAGCGGTCGATCGACCGCTGTCTTTTTGCGCTGAAATGTTTTTCTCAGTTGTCAGCACGATACAGGAACGTGACCACATGGCCGCGGGTGCACACAGCGCCCGGGCGGAACGTGCCGTCATCATAACCCGTGGTGATCTCCTGCTCCGCCGCCCAAAGGACTGCCTTATAGAAGTAGCTGCTCGTGTCCTTGACATCGCTGAGCGTGCTCACCAGAGACTCCGGCTCCGGGCAGCCGCTCGCGCGCCACAGGAACGCGACCACGTGGGCGCGGGTGCACACAGCGTCCGGGCGGAACGTGCCGTCTTCATAGCCCGTGGTGATCTCCTGCTCCGCCGCCCAAAGGACTGCCTTATAGAAATATCTGCTCGTGTCCTTGACGTCGCTGAACTTGCTCACCAGAGACTCCGGCTCCGGGCAGCCGCTTGCGCGCCACAGGAGCGTGACCACGTGGGCGCGGGTGCAGTTTCTTTCCGGCATAAACGTGGTGGGGGTAACGCCGTCCGTAACCTGAGGATCGTGATAGTACGCCCAAAGCACCGCGTCAGTGTAGAATCTGCCGGAAGGAACGTCCGTGAACGGGTTGGCGTAAACCGGCGTGCTGACCGTCAGCGTTGCCTCCTTCGACACCACCTCATAGCCGTCGATGTTCGTGATCCTGCAGCGGAAGCGCTGTCCGTCAAGATCGTCCGATGCGCAGATCGTCAGCGTGTCAGATTGCGGACTGTCGGCTTCGACGTCCGTCCACGCATCCTCGCCGGGTGCGCAATACTGCCACTGATAAGACAGCTCCTCCCCGTTCGCCTGCACCGAAAGCACTGCGTCGGCGCCGGCTTCCACGCTTTGGTTTTCAGGCTGACCAGAGATCGTGATCTGCTCCGCCAACGACCAGTAAACACCGCTCAGGGAAGGATTGTACTCCGCGGAGAAGCACAGATAGACCGGCTCTCCGGCGTTCAGCGCCATAAACTGAGTTCCGTCATTTATGTACCGATATCGGTTGATCGGCTTCAGATTCTGATCAAAGATGCCGGCAGAAAAGCTGTAATCATAGCAGTGGGTGTCAAAGCGGTACAGCCCGTCCATCTCCGGGACGAAGCAGTACAGCTGATCATGGTTGTCCGTATCCATCGTATGATCGCCGAGATCCGCCTCTGCCGTTTCCGCCCGTACAACGCTCCACTGCACGTCCACCGTATCAGAATACGGCAGCTTGAGAACGACAAAAAGCTTTTCCCCTGCGTCCAGCTTGACATATTCCGCCTCTCCGCTGCTAGGATACGTCGCAGCACTCGCGGGAGCCTTTCCGCTGTCGAGCACCATACTCAGCTCTGCACCGACTGCGCTCACCAGATAGATGCCCTGCTCAGGCGCGGTGAAACAATAGGCTGTGGAGGATGCTTCCTCCGTGAGCGTGACGGAATGCGAGCCGTCGCCTGCCTCCTCCGCCACGGACTGCTCCGCAAAATGATAGTCCAGCGGTCCGTTCGTGCTCTCGCGGAGATCGTCGGTAAGCTGGTACCAGCCCACCGCGCTGCCCTCATAATAAACATCTCGCAGTGAGCTGCAATCAGATACGACATCCGTTCCGAATCGGTCGGCAATCGTGCTGGGGAAATGAATCTCGGTGAGGGAGCTGCAGGACTGGCACATGCTGTCCGGAATCTGCTCGACGCCCTCAGGAATCGTCAGCGACTCGATGTCACTGTTCGCAAACGCATAGGCGCGGATTTCCGTGACGCTCTCAGGCAGCGAAACCGCCCCGGCAGTATCATGATCACAGAGATAAACCGTGGTCTGATCGCGGTCATAGACGATGCCGTCGACCTTCACGAAATGATCGTGCGCCGCGGGAACCTCCACCTCGCACTGCGGCACGCGCGCAAACACGCCGTCTCCCAGCTGCTCCAGATCCGCAGGCAGGCGGAACTGCTCCAAAGCGGTGTCGCAGAAGGCCCAGGAGCCGATGGACTGCACACTGTCCGGCACCTGAACGCTCGTTAGGCTGCCGCAGCCGACGAACGCAGAATCCCCGATGTCCAGAAGGCCTTCGGAGAGCGAGATTTCCTCCAGCGCGCTGTCATGGCCGAAGGCGTTCCGGCCGATCTCCCGGATCGACGCGGGAAGCTCTGCCTGCTGCACGTTGCCCATTCCGGAAAAGGCGTAATCACCGACCGAGGTAATGCCCTCCTCGACCCGGATGGCCTTGACAAAATTCCGGTATGCGCTCCACGGAGCGCTTCCGCTGTTCGCCCTGCGCAGCGAAACCGCACTGCGCTTCAAGCCCGCGCTCTGAAGCCAGTTATCGGAATAGTCGTCCATGTCGCCGGTACCCTGAATGATAAGCGTTCCGTCCGCATCGATGTTCCAGGATGCGTTTTCGCCGCATTCACCGGAAAGGCCGGAGCTGTCGAATTCCACATTCACTGTGAAAGATTCAATCTCGTCGCGTATCGGAAGCACGATCGACTGCCCGGCCTTGAGCAGGAACTCGAAATGATAACTGTCAATCTGGTTCATCGATCCTTCCGAGGAGGCTCTGGCAAACACGCTGCTGCCCTCGGGAACCTCGAAGCTTACCTGATAATAACCATCCGCCGGAGCAGTGAATTGATAATAATCCAGACGATACTCCGGATGCGAGAGCTCGTTTGCGCCCAGCGCCAGAGGCTGTGTGGCCAGCTTCTGCACGGCAGTGTGGAAGGTACCAAGCTCCGTCAGCTGACGATAATCGTCCGGAAACACAACGAAGCCCGGCTGCGTCTGCATCTCGTAATGATCGCCGCCTTGAAAGAAGAAGGTGGGCTGACCGAGCCAATCACCAACGATGATCTGTTCTTCATCGTCCTTCGCAACGTATACCGTCATGCTCTCCGGGCTGGAGTAGCTCATGAAGCAGTCCAGTCCGGATGGGGAAACGGTGCTGACGGTATAAACGCCGCTCTCCTCCGGCGTGAAGGACAGGCGCGGGTGAGCATTCATGTCCTCGAGCTCATACTGCCAAGTCTCGCCAAGATAGTCGGAGGCGCTGCACTCGAAGTAGAGATGACCCTCCGGCACATGGAAGTCTGCAGCGTCTACTGCCGCCCACTGCTCAGCAGTGCCGCCATAGCAGACACGGTCGGGAACCGTGTCACTTCCGCCAACAGAATGAATGCTGTCGGGCAGGAACAGGCTTTTGAGCAGATCACAATGTGAAAAAGCGTCGGATGCGATCGTCGTGACCGTATTCGGTACCACAAACGGTCCAAGCTTTTTGGCTGGGAATCGCAGAAGGGTACTGCCATCACGCGAATAAAGCACACCGTCCGCAGAAGAATAGGCCGGGTTCGCCGCGTCCACTTCCACAGAAGTCAAATAGGAGGAACGCAGCGCATTGGAGCCGATGCTCGTCACCGCCGCAGGGATCTCAAAACGCGCAATGCTTGTGTTGCTGAAGGCTTCCATACCAATTTCACGAACGGTGGATGGAATCGAAATATCCGTAAGGCGGCCGCAGTAGCAGAACGCCTGATTGCCGATGGAGGTCAGTCCCTCCGGAAGAGAGACTTTTCGCAGTCTCCAGACATTTGAAAATGAATTCGGCGCTATGTCGGTAACGCCGGGCTGCACTTCAACCTCCTCGGCATAGGACTGACATCTCATCCAGGGAATCATGCCATCCAAATCACCCATGGAGCCTGCGCCGGAGATGGTAAGCTTCTCCTGCTCGGTATCAAAGAACCAATGCAGATTGTCCCCTTCTGCGCCGAAGCTTCCCTGGGGGTTCCCCTTCTGAAGAACAACACCGCTGCTTCCGGACGTCTGACAGACCGCGAGCATGAGCGTCCCGGTTCCGACGCGGAAATACTCTGAAGTGCCGGAAAAATCATTCTGCTGATCATAAGTCATGCCATACATACTGGGCTGACCGTCTGTGCAGGCATAATGGATCGGATCATCGGACGACACGGTGCAGTAGACGGGATGATCCACCTGCATGGTATAAACATGGAACGGCTCGGAATCACCGGCTCCAAGCACTTCACCAAACGAAAACGGCTCCGGCTCGATATAATCCGCCTGGAATGTCCAGACACCGTTATCCGAGAACTCGCTGTCCGAATTTTTGCACAGCCGAAAACCGGGCGTGTTGTTTTGATAGAAAAAATAGATATAATCGTGTGTGTTTTCCAGAACATTGAACGGCGAAACCATTGTATAATGGATTTCCAGACTCATGTCCGTATCCGGATTATACCAATAATTTCCGCCGATCTTCACGTCCTTCAGATTTTCCGGCGGCGTGATTCTCAAACGATAATATCCCATATCTTTTGTCCGAAACGACATATGCGGAAAGCTGTTATCATCCGTTTTTGTAAACGTATACGGTTCTCCCCATTCGAGGACTACGCTCTCCGGATCCTGTATGGTTGGAGATTCAAATGTCGTCTCCTCCGGCTCCTCATTCTCTGTCTGATTCAAGACATACTGCGCCTGATCCTGCACGGCAAATGCCGCAAAGGGGAACAGACTCAGCAGCAGAACCAGAACCAGATTCAGAGCAATCAGCTGCTTCCATGCTTTCACTTTGATTCCTCACTTTCCTTTTGCTTGTATCATACCGCATCCCGCCAGCAGGCCGAGCACGGCCCAGTAGAGAGAGGCGACATAGCACACACTGATGTTGAAAAACGCCTGTACGGCATAGCCCAGGAATGCCGCGGTCAGAATCGCCGCCGCGGCGCTGCTCCGGCTTTGCTTCCACGCGGAGACCAACGCCAGCGCCAACGCGCCGAGATAGGCCGCCAGCGCGGGAAGGCCCTGGTGGAAGAGAATATTCAGATACTCATTGTGCGCCGCGTCGATCCCGCCCTGAATCAGAAGATTCAGATCCGGGTCATAGCGCTCAAAGGGCGCAATCTTTGCCAGAGAGAGCGTATCCGGCCCGAAGCCGAAGAGCAGCCGCTCCCGGGAGCGCTGCAGCACCTCACGCCAGATATACAGCCGCCCGGACTGAACAGATTCAGGAACCTGCCCGTGGAGCATCAGATGCAGCGTGTGCGCAGCGCCGCCGCCGAAATCAGCAAACCAGAGCAGCAGCACTGCCGCCGCACCGAGCGAGAGGATTCCTATGCCTATCACCCGCCGTGTTTTCTCCTGCGCCGGCAGCACAAACGGCAGCGCGGCCGCACCGCCGACCAGAAGTCCCGCAATGCAGGAGAGCACCTGCATCTGCAGGATCACCCAAAGCCCCAGCGCCAGCGGGAGCAGCAGCAGAAACCGCCGGGGAGATTTCAGCCGCACCACCGCCGCCCACAGCAGCGGCAGCGCAAGGCAATAGTAGGAGCCGAGAAAGTCCACGTTGCCGATCGTGCCGAGGAAGGCGCCGGAATAGGCCTTTCCGGCGTCAAAATAGCTGAGTCCCTCGGGATAGAGGCCGAGCGGATTGCCGCCATACAGCTGCAGCAGACAGATCGCGGACTGCAGCGTGGCCGTAACGCCGAGCGCCCACAGCATCCACCCTTTCGGTCTGCTGAAGCGGGAGAGCAGAGAAAAGCTCAGCACATAGAGAGCAATCGTCAGCGCGCCCTCATTTCGCGTCGCGCCGCGCCAAGCAGCCGAGCCGTATGGAGACAGCAGCGCCGAGAGCAGCGTCCAGATCAGATAGACCGCCATCAGGCG
>CAMJHX010000023.1 GCA_946405655.1 uncultured Clostridia bacterium | reverse complement strand
AGCGGGCTCTCGCCGTCGTCGGTGAGCTCATAGCTCTCGACCATGGGGAGCTCGAGCGGCAGCTCGCTCTCGGGGATCGGCACCCAGCCGCACTTCTCGCAGTTGACGAGCGGGATCGGCTCGCCCCAGTAGCGCTGACGGGTGAAGACCCAGTCGCGGAGCTTGTAGTTGACCTTGCGCTTGCCGAAGCCGTGCTCCTCGGCATAGTCCTTCATGGCGGGGATGGCTTCCTTGACGGTCATGCCGTTCATGAAGCCGGAGTTGACCATGATGCCGTCTTCCTTGGCGACATAGGCTTCCTTCGTGACGTCGCCGCCCTCGACGACCTCGCGGATGGGCAGACCGAACTTCGTGGCGAAGTCCCAGTCGCGCTGGTCGTGACCCGGCACGCCCATGACGCAGCCGGTGCCGTAGCCCATGAGGACGTAGTCGGAGACGAAGACGGGGATCGTCTCGCCATTGGCGGGGTTCGTGACCGTGATGCCCTCGAGACGGACGCCGGTCTTTTCCTTATTGAGCTCGCCGCGCTCGAAGTCGCTCTTGCGGGCGGCCTCCTTGCGGTAAGCGTCGACCTCAGGCCAGTTCCGGATCTGATCCTTCCACTGCTCGAGGAAGGGCTGCTCGGGAGAGAGCACCATGTAGCTGACGCCGAAGAGCGTATCGGCGCGGGTGGTGAAGACGGTCATCGTGTCGCCGGTGTTCACCTTGAAGTCGACCTCGACGCCCTCGGAGCGGCCGATCCAGTTGCGCTGCTGGATCTTGACGCGGTTGATGAAGTCCACGTCGTCCAGATCGTCGATCAGGCGCTGGGCGTACTTCGTGATGCGGAGCATCCACTGGCTCTTTTCCTTCTGCACGACGGGGCTGCCGCAGCGCTCGCACACGCCCTCGACGACCTCCTCGTTGGCGAGGACGCACTTGCAGCCGGTGCACCAGTTGACGGGCATGGTGGTCTTATAGGCCATGTCGTGCTCAAAGAACTTGAGGAAGATCCACTGCGTCCACTTATAGTAGGCGGGGTCGGTGGTATCGACGACGCGATCCCAGTCAAAGCCGTAGCCGAGCATCTTGAGCTGCTCGGTGAAGGTCTTGATGTTGTTCTTCGTGACGATGGAGGGATGGATGTGGTTCTTGATGGCGTAGTTCTCGGTGGGAAGGGCGAAGGCGTCGAAGCCGATCGGGAAGAGCACGTTATAGCCCTGCATGCGGCGCTTGCGGCAGACGATGTCCATCGCCGTGAACGGACGCGGATGGCCGACGTGCAGACCCTGTCCGGACGGATACGGGAACTCGATGAGGCCGTAGAACTTCGGGCGGGGATCGCCGGTGATGGCGGCATAGGGCTTGGTTTTCTCCCAGTTTGCCTGCCATTTCTTTTCAATTGCGGTAAAATCGTATTTCATGAATCAATACACACCTTTTAATAATGGAATTAGGTTTGAGGCTCCTGCTGCAGGATCTCGGACAGGTCGACGGTTTCCGCGTCGTGCCATAGTCGCTCGAGATCATAGAACTTGCGGGCCTCATCGCTGAAGACGTGCACGATCACGCAGCCGAAGTCCAGCAGCACCCAGCTGCCGGAGCGGTGACCCTCCCGGCGCAGGGGCGGTTCACCCAGCTCGGACATGACGTGGTCGATCTCCTCGGTGAGGGTCTTCACGTGGGTCGCAGAGGAGGCGGTGCAGATGGCAAAATACTCCGCCAGCACCGTGATATCCGCGGTGTGCAGTAGTCGGATATCGAGACCCTTTTTGCTGTCCATTGCCTTGACGATTTCCATCGCCATTTCCTTTGCAGGCATCATATCGTTTTGCCCCTTTCTTATCCGTCACCAGCGGTCGTTTCCGCGGATGGCTCCGGTAGTTGATGTGAGATTGCCGTTGTTATCGGCGTAGATAAGATCAAGATTGCTTGTGGTGATCGGCTCGCTGAACGGATTGAGATAAGCGTTGAGGTAATCGAGCCATTGGTTCAGATAGATGATAACGTAGCTCATGCCATGAACCTCCCCGCCGTAGTTTGCGGGGATGGTGTCGAAGACGATGCTCTCCTCATTGAGCTTCAGAAACTCCTTGAGGAAGAACATGACGTTTCCGGTCGAGAGATTCGTGATGACGTCGCGCTCATAGATCCGCACGAGCTTGCGCACGTTCGGGATGTTGCCGAGCGAGAGCATCTGGGAAGCGATGGATTTGAGAAGATCGTGCTGCACGTCAAGGCGGCCGATGTCGCCGTTGACATAGGTGCTGCGGTAGCGGAAGACGCCCATGGCGTCATAGCCGTTCAGGAGCTGATAGCCCTGATTGACGTGGATATAGAGATCCTGACCGGGGTCCTCGTAGTTCATGTCGATGGGAACATCGAAATAAACGCCGCCCATCGTATCGACGAGCTCGACGAAGACCTCGACGTCGAAGATGGCATAGCAGTCGACGCGGTAGCCGATGAGCTTCTCCACGCCCTCGACCAGCGCCGTCACCCCGTCGCGCCCCTGGTTTTCGGCCGCGGGATAATACTGGTTGATTTTCTTCGGGCTCCAGGAGATGTTCACGGCGGTGTCGCGCGGGATGCTGACGAAGCGGAGCGTGTGGTTTTTCGTGTCCATCATGCCGACGAGCACGGTGTCCGTCAGCCCTGCCGCCTTGTCCTTGCCGGCGATGAGGAAGGTATAGCATCCGTCACGCCGCGATGCGCCATAGCGGTGGAAGTCCTCCGCGGTCTGCTCGGTCAGCTGACGGTTGACAGCGGGCGGACGCGCCCAGCGGCTGAAGAGGAAGACGCCGCCGATGAGAACGAGAAGCGCAATGATCAGCGCGGTGCGCAGGCTCTTTTTGCGCTGCTTTTTCAGCTTGCGCTCGGTATGCTGCTGCAGCTTTTCCGCGTGCGCGGCCGCCGCGGTCTCCTCGGAAAAGGGATCGGGCTCCTCGGAGACGAAGCCGCCCTCCGGTTCTTCATCGATAAAACCGCCGCGGTCATAATCGGAGACGAAGCCGCCCTGCTCCTCGTTTTCTTCCTCGTAGATGGGACGATACTTCATGACTGACCCTCCCTGCGGAACCAATCGAGCGCGCGGACGGAATTCTCATGCGGCTCGCGCCCCTCGGCGCGGATCTCCTCGAGCCCCATCTCGAGGCCGAGGATCATGGCGGCGCGGAGATCCTCATAGGCGAGCTTGCGCAGCCGCTCCACACCGGGGAAGTCGCGCGTCGGCTCGATATAGTCGGCGAGATAGATGATCTGCTCCAGGAGCGTCATGTTCTCATGCGCGGTGGTGTGCCAGCGGATGGCGCTTTCGATCTCCTCCGGCACGCCGAAGAGGTCGCGGCTGAGCGCCGCGCCGGTCTTGGCATGGAAGAGTTTGGAATTCCCCAATTCATTCGTATCGTTTATGATACCATATTTTTCTGACAATAGCAATTGCTCGGCGGGTGTTAATTTTTTCGTGATGTCGTGCAGGATGCCTGCCTCGGCAGCGTCCCATTCATCGGCGCCCCAGCGCTTCGCGAGGGTGCGCGCCTCGTGCTCGCAGCCCCAGACGTGGGCGACGCGGCGCGGCTGCAGGAAAGGGTAGCTGGCCTCGCGCAGCCAGTCGAGCGAGGGCTTGGCGCCGTAGAGACGCTTCTGGATCACGCGGGCATAGACCTTTGGCGCGAGGAATTCCGCGCCGTGGCGCTCCGGGAGGAGGCGGCGGATCTGCGTGGACGAGAGCGGCAGCGGCGGCGTTTCGATGACCTCGACGCGCGCGCCGTAGGCATTCTCGAGCCGCTCGGCGTGATAGCGCACGGTCTCCAGCTCGTCATCGTCCCGCGCGGTGGCGAGGAGCGTGACGCTGTTTAAGATCTCCTGAAACGCGTGCCACTCGTCGAAGGTGCGGAGCATATCCGTGCCGATGAGGAGGCAGAGCTCCGTCTCCGGATGCTCCGCGCGCAGGGCGCGGACGGTGTCGACGGTGTAGCTCTTCCCTTCCCGGCGCAGCTCCATGTCCGAGACCGTGACGCCGGGCATATTGCCGAAGGCGAGCTCGCAGAGGCGAAAGCGCTCGGCAGCGTCCGGCGAGCCGGAGGCGAGAACCTTATGCGGCGGCATCGCCGCCGGGATGATCCGCACCTCGTCGATGCCCGCCTCGCGCTGCGCGGCGCGGACGGCGGCGGCATGGCCGACATGGGGCGGGTTGAAGCTCCCGCCGTAGATGCAGAGTCTCATTTCTTCTTTGCCTTGGGCAGCTCGATCTTCGGCTTCTGCTCATTGCGCTTATAGAGCACGAATTTCGAGCCGATGACCTGCACGACCTCGGCGCGGCAGGTCTCGGACAGAGCGTCGGCCGCCTCGCGCGCGGAGAGCAGGGAGTTTTCCAGCGCGCGCCCCTTGACCAGCTCTCTCGCCTTGAGCGCGTCGTTCATCTGGATGATGATGTTTTCGGTGATGCCGCCCTTGCCGATGATGACGATGGTGTCCTCGGCTGCGGCCAGTCCGCGCAGATATGCGCGCTGCTTACTTGTGAGCATAATAGTTCCTCAATTCTTCCTTGAAAATCCGGAGGGCGTTGCCCCGGTGGGAAATGGCGTTCTTCTCCTCGGCAGAGAGCTCCGCGGTGGTCTTGTCGTACCCGTCGGGCAGGAAAAGCGGATCGTAGCCGAAGCCGTTTTCCCCGCGCGGGGCGAAGAGGATGCGGCCCTCGATCGTGCCGCGGGCGCGCAGCACATCCCCGTTCGGGAAGGTGCAGCAGATGGCGGAGACAAAGCGCGCGGTGCGCTTCTCGAGCGGGAGATCGCCGAGCTTTTTGAGGACGAGGTTGTTGCGGTCCTCGTCCGAATCCTCGTGGTTTCCGGTATAGCGGGCGGAATGGACGCCCGGCTCGCCGCCGAGGGCGTCGACCTCGAGCCCGGAGTCGTCCGCGATGGCGGGCTGACCCGTCGCGGCGGTGACGGCGGCGGCCTTGAGATAGGCGTTTTCCTCAAAGGTGGCGCCGGTCTCGTCGACCTCAAAGTCACAGCCGGCCTCGCGCTGGGAGATCAGCTCCACGCCGAGATCGGCGAGGATGGCGCGGATCTCCTCCATCTTATGGGCATTGTTGCTGGCAAGGATCATGGATGGAAGTCCTTTCTGTGAATGTATCGTAATTTGCGGGCCGCCGAGGGCGTCGGCCCCTACAGTGTTCTTTGGTTCAGCTCAAGAGCGCCTCGACGAACTCGGCGGGCTTGAACTCGACGAGATCCTCGATCTTCTCGCCGACGCCGACGTATTTGACCGGGAGATCGAGCTCCTTGGCGATGGCGAAGACGATGCCGCCCTTGGCGGTGCCGTCCAGCTTGGTGAGGACGATGCCGGTGAGATCGGCGGTGTCCAGAAACTGCTTTGCCTGAATGAGGCCGTTCTGACCGGTGGTCGCGTCGAGCACCATGAGGGTCTCAACGTCCGCCTCGGGCAGCTCGCGCCGGACGACGCGGGTGATCTTATTGAGCTCGTTCATGAGGTTTGCCTTGTTGTGCAGGCGGCCGGCGGTATCGACGATGATGACGTCGGTGCCGCGGGCCTTCGCCGCCTGGATGGAATCGAAGACGACGGCGGCGGGGTCGCTCCCCTCGCCGTGCTTGACGATATCGACGCCGGCGCGGTTTGCCCAGACGGTGAGCTGCTCGGCGGCGGCGGCGCGGAACGTATCGCCCGCGGAGAGGAGGACGTTGTAGCCCTCTTTATCGAGCTGGCAGGCGAGCTTGCCGATGGTGGTCGTCTTGCCGACGCCGTTGACGCCGACCATGAGGATGACGCTCGGCTGCGTGGTGAGCAGCAGCGCCGTGTCCTGCACCTTGATCATCTTGGTGAGGATCTGCACAAATTCCTTCTTTACATCCGCGCCCTTGCGGAGCTTCTTTTCCGCGATGGCTTTGCGCAGCTTCTCGATCGCCTCCTGCGTGGTCTCCACGCCGGTGTCCGCGAGGATGAGGCACTCCTCGAGCTCCTCGAAGAAGTCCTCGTCGTCCGGCTCATAGGTGGCGAAGATGCCGGTGAGCTGCTCGTCCATGCGGCTCTTGGTCTTGCTCAGGCCCTGCTTGAATTTATCAAAAAGTCCCATCTGAATTTCCTCCGTAATGTATCTTACCCGTTAACGAACGGCTTTAGCAGCCTCATCGAGACTCAGGCCGATGACGCGGCTGACGCCCTTTTCCTGCATGGTGACGCCGAAGAGGTGATCCGCCTCCTCCATCGTGCCGCGGCGGTGCGTGATGACGAGAAACTGCGTGTTCTTCGAGAGGTTTCGCATATAGCCCGCGAAGCGGGAGACGTTCGCTTCGTCGAGCGCCGCCTCGATCTCGTCCATGACGCAGAACGGCGTCGGGCGCACCTTGAGGATGGCGAAATAGAGCGCGATGGCGACGAACGACTTCTCGCCGCCGGAGAGCAGCGTGATGGCGCTGACCGCCTTGCCGGGCGGCTGGACGCGGATCTCAATGCCGCAGTCGAGCACGTTCTCCTCATCCTCGAGCACGAGCGCGGCCTTGCCGCCGCCGAAGAGCTCGAGGAAGGTCTTGCGAAACTCCGCGTCGATCGCGGCGAACTCGCGGCGGAAGATCATCTCCATCTCGGCGGTGATGTCCGAGATGATGCCCATCAGCTCGCGCTTGGCTTTCAATACATCGTCTCGCTGGCCGGTGAGGAAGGTGTAGCGCGTGTTGACGCGCTCAAACTCCTCGATGGCGCCGAGGTTCGGCGTGCCGAGCGCGCCGATGCCGCGCCGGAGCTCCGACATGCGGCGGTTCGCCTTGTGCATGCTCTCGATCGGCTGGCGCAGCTTCTGCGCGGCGGTGTGGCTGAGCTCGTAATTATCCCAGAGCTTATCGAGAATCTGCTTTTCCTCCATGTCGGCGGCAAGCTTCTTCTGCTCAAACTTGGCGACGAGCCCCTGCATATCCAGAAGGGCGCGGTTTTGCTCCTGCGCCTGCTTGTCGGTGCGGGTGCGCTCCCCTTCCAGCTCCATGCGGCGGTTTAAGGCGGCGGTGAGCGTCTCCTTCTGCCCGTCGATGCGCATGCGCACGGCGGTGAGGCGCCCCTCCGTCTCCTTGAGCTGGGCGCGGAGCGTGGTCTCGCCGGACTCCGCCTGCGTGATCTGCTCGAGCCGCGCGGCGCGGTCCTCGGTCAGCTCGCGGAAGAGGCCGCTGATCTGCTCGAGCGTGCGGTCGATCGTATCGCGCTCGGCGTCGAGAGACGCGTCCTCGGCGCGCAGGGCGGCGAGAGACTCCGCGAGCGCCGCGCGCTCGGAATCGAAGCGCTCGCGGCCCTCCGCCTGCGCCTGCTTCTCGGCGCGCACCTGCTCGAGGGCGGCCTCCGCCTTCTTGAGCGCGGCGCGGTGATCGTCGATGCGGTGCTGATGCTCGCGCTGCTCGGCGCGGATGGCATCGAGCGACTTCTGCTGGTCTGCCATGGCGCTCTGCGCGGTCTGCAGCAGAAGCTCCGCCTGCGCCTCCTCGCGCTGGCTCAGATGCAGCGACTCCTGCGCCTGCTCGGTCTGCTCGCGGGCGGTATCCAGCAGGGTCTGCGCGGTCTCGAAGGCGGTCTCCGCCTCCTGCACGGCGGTCTGCTGGGCGGTCTTCTCGGCGGTGAGCTTTTCGCGCTGCCAGCGCAGACGGCTGAGCTCATTGGCGCGGGAGAGGATGCCGCTGCCGCGCGCGGCGCTGCCGCCGGTGAGGGAGCCGCCGGCATTGACGACCTGCCCGTCGAGCGTGACGACGCGGACGCGGTTGCCCATGCTCTTCGCGATCGCCATGGCGCGGTCGAGATTTTCGGCAACGAGCGTGCGGCCGAGGAGATTGGAAACGATATCGGCATAGCGCGCATCGCTCTTCACGAGATCGCTCGCGACGCCGATGTAGCCGGGCTGCGGCTTTGGCTGCTCATTGAGATGAGACGGCCGGATCGTATCGAGCGGGAGGAACGTGGCGCGGCCGCCGTCCTTCTGCTTCAAGAGCCGGATCGCGTCGGCGCCGGCGCGCTGGGTATCGACGACGATGTGCTGCGCCGAGGCGCCGAGGGCGGTCTCCACGGCGAGGGCATAGCGGTCGTCGGCGCGCAGGAGATTCGCGACGGGGCCGTGGATGCCACGGATAACGCCGCGCTCCTGCTCTCGCATGACGGTTTTGACCGCCTTGGAATAGCCCTCATAGCCGCGCTCGAGATCCTCGAGCATATTCAGGCGGGACTCCGCCGAGCGGAGATCCACCGTGAGCGTGGAGAGGCGCGACTGCGCGGCGCGCAGCGCCTGATCGGCGCTCTGGAACGCGTCGCCCCGGCGCTTCATTTCGGCGCGGCGGTCGTTTAGGCGCTGCTCCGCTTTTTCGCGGGCGGCGGTGTAATCTTTCAACTGCTGCTCGAGCTCGAGCAGATTGCGGGAGGTCTCGCTGCTCTCGGACTCGACGGCGTTCTCGCGGTCGATGAGCGTCTGGCTCTGGTCGGCGAGCATGGTGAGCCCGGTGCGAAACTCCGCGAGCGCGGCGGACGCCTCGTTCTCGCGCTGGAGAATGGCGGCGAAGGCGCGGTCGGCCTCGCCCGCGTCGGCGGTGTTCGCGGCAAGCTGCTGATCGACGGCGGCGATCTTTTCGGCGAGCGCGCGCTTTTCCTCCGTGATCTTCGCCTGACGCTCTCGGCTCTCCTTGATCTGCTGGTCAAGCGCGGTGACGCGGTCGGCCTGCTCAGCGGCCTCGATGCGCATGCGGGCGATGCTCTCGGCGTTCGACTGCATATTGGCGCGGAGGACGGCGGCGTCCGCGTCGAGCGCGGCGGCGTCCTGCTCGGACTGCGCGATCTGGGCGCGCAGCTCCTCCGCCTTCACGTCCTGCGCGCGCATCTGCTCGGCGCAGGTCTCGGACGCGGCATAGAGCCGGTCGAGCTCCGCCTGCGCGCCGGAGAGGTTCTCCTGCGCGGCGGCATAGTCGCGCTGGACGGTCTCGTTCTGCTCCTTGAGGCGGTCGAGCGTCTCCATCCAGACGGAGACCTCGAGATCCTTGAGCTCGGCTCTCAGATCGAGATACTTGCGCGCGGCCTCGCTCTGGCGGCGGAGGGGCTCGATCTGGAGCTCCAGCTCATCGACCTTATCGTTGATGCGCAGGAGGTTTTCCTCCGTGCGCTGGAGCTTGCGCTCGCTCTCCTCCTTGCGGTAGCGGAAGCGGGAGATGCCCGCCGCCTCCTCGAAGATCTCGCGGCGCTCGCCGGATTTGCCGGAGACGATCTCGGCGATGCGGCCCTGCCCGATGATGGAATATCCGTCGCGGCCGAGGCCGGTGTCCATGAGGAGCTCATGGATGTCCTTGAGACGGCACGCCTCGCGGTTGATGTAATATTCACTTTCGCCGCCGCGGTAGTAGCGGCGGGTGATGGTGACCTCCTCGTGATCCACAGGCAGAAGCCCCGCGCTGTTATCGAGCACGAGCGACACCTGCGCAAAGCCCAGCTTGCCGCGCTTTTCCGTGCCGCCGAAGATGACGTCCTCCATCTTGCCGCCGCGGAGCGTGCGCGTGCGCTGCTCGCCCATGACCCAGAGGATCGCGTCCGACAGGTTGGACTTGCCGGAACCGTTCGGGCCGACGATGGCGGTGATGTCCTGATCGAAGGTCAGACGGGTCTTGTCGGGAAACGACTTGAACCCCTGCATTTCCAAAGCTTTTAAGTACAAAAGAATCCCTCAACTATTTCTTTTATTTCGCACAAAAATACAGAATACATTATACATGGAAAACAATCGCATTGCAACGAAAGAATTGACAAAAAAAGACCGCCGGAGCGGCGGTTTTTTATCGTTGGGGACAGCAGAAACGTTCCGTGCGGAGATGGTCTCCCCTCATCCACCGCGCAGGCGCGGTCCCCCTTCCCCCCCGAGGGGAAGGCTTTCATATGGAAAAAGAGGCAGCCGGATGGCTGCCTCTTTGGGACGATGCGATATTTGGTTACACCTGCTCGTTGGCCTTCTTCTGATAGCCGGCGTAGCGGGCGGCGCAGTGCTCCTCCGCCTCGGCGAAGAGCTTTTCGGCGATCTCCGGGAAGGTGCGGACGAGTCCGGCGAAGCGGTTTTCGCCCATCATGAACTCGCGCAGCTTGCCGTTCGGCTCCTTGGAGTCGAGCAGGAACGGGTTCTTGCCCTGCTTGGCGAGCTCGGGGTTATAGCGGAACAGGGGCCAGTAGCCGCACTCGACGGCGAGCTTCTCCTCCTCAATGCTCTTGCCCATGCCCTTGACCACGCCGTGGTTGATGCAGGGAGCGTAAGCGATGACGATGGAGGGGCCTTCGTACTCGGCCGCTTCCTTGAGGCACTTGATGAGGTGCGCGGGATTGGCGCCGAGGGCGACGTGGGCGACATAGATATAGCCGTAGGTGCTGAGCATGAGGCCCAGGTCCTTCTTCGGCGTGACCTTGCCGGCGGCGGCGAACTGCGCGCTCGCGCCGACAGGCGTCGCCTTGGAGGCCTGTCCGCCGGTGTTGGAATAGACCTCGGTATCGACGACGAGGACGTTGACGTTCGCGCCGGAGGCGAGGACGTGATCCAGACCGCCGAAGCCGATATCGTATGCCCAGCCGTCGCCGCCGTACATCCAGATGGCCTTGCGGGTGAGCTGGTCGGTGTGCTTGCGGACGAAGGTGACCTCGGGGCCGGTCTCGTCGTTCTTCGCGAGCGCGTCGCGCACGCGGTCGGAGATCTCAACCGTCTTCTCCTCGATGTTGCCCTCGGCGAGCCACGCCTCGAGCGCCGCCTTGAGATCACTGTCCTGCGTCTCCTCGAGCGCCGCGGTTGCGTGCTCGGTGAGCTGGGCGCGGAGCTGATCCATGCTCAGGCGCATGCCGAGCGCGAACTCGGCGTTGTTCTCAAACAGAGAATTCGAGAACGCGGGGCCGAAGCCGCGCTTCGTGACCGCCTGCGGGAAGGCGGGCGCGAAGAAGCCGACCGCCTGCGTGCAGCCGGTGGCGTTGGCGACGTACATACGGTCTCCAAAGAGCTGGGTGAGAAGCTTGACATACGGCGTCTCGCCGCAGCCGGGGCAGGCGCCGGAGAACTCATACAGCGGCTGCTCGAACTGGCTTCCCATGGGGCTGAAGCGGTTCATCGGGTTGGGCTTCTCGGAGAGCTCCTCGATGCAGTAATCCCAGTTCTTCTGCTCGTCGACCTGATCGTCGAGATGCGCCATGGTGAGCGCGTCCTTCGGGCAGACGTTGGCGCAGGAGCGGCAGCCCTGGCAGTCCATGACGTCGACCTGGATGCGGTAGCGCAGACCCTTGAGCGCCTTGGATTCCTTCGTGGCGCACGGAGCGGCGGCAGCCTCCTCCTCGGTGAAGAGGAAGGGACGGATGGCCGCGTGCGGGCAGACGAGCGAGCACTGGTTGCAGCCGATGCACTTGTCGATATCCCAGACGGGGACGTTGTCGGCCACGCCGCGCTTTTCATACTTCGCGGTGGCGGTGGGCATGACGCCGTCGTCATACTTGACGTAGGCGCTGACAGGAATATCGTCGCCCTTGGCGGCGTTGGCGGGGATGAGCACGGTCTTGACGTATTCGGGCAGGCTCTCGTCGATGACCTGCACCTCGTCCTCGAGATCCTTCCAC
>CAMJHX010000022.1 GCA_946405655.1 uncultured Clostridia bacterium | reverse complement strand
CGGATGCTGACCGCCTGCATTGAGAATACCGAGGGCTTTGAGATCGCGGCGCGCGTCTCGCGCAGCTTCACGCTCAATCCCGAGGCGGATATCTACCAGACCCTCGAGCAGTTCGAGGGCGAGGCGGACTGCGTCATCGACTTTTCCAACCATTCCGAGACCGGCAGTCTCCTCGGCTACTGCGTCATGCGCCAGCTTCCCGTCGTCATCGCCACGACCGGCCAGAGCGCGGAGGAGCTGCACCAGATCGAGACCGCCGTCGACGACATTCCCGTCTTCCTCTCGGCGAACATGTCCCTCGGCGTCGCGGTGCTGGCGGATCTCGCCAAGCGCGCCGCCGCCATGTTCCCCGAGGCGGATATTGAGATCATCGAGCGCCACCACAACCAGAAGCTCGACGCTCCGAGCGGCACGGCGCTGCTGCTCGCCAAGCGCATCTGCGAGGCGCGCGGCGAGATGAAGTTCGTCCTCGGCCGCTCCGGGCACGCCAAGCGCGAGCCGGACGAGATCGGCATCCACGCCCTGCGCTACGGCTCCGAGACCGGCACGCACGAGATCATCATCTCCAACGGTATGGAGACCATCACCCTCAAGCACGAGGCGGAAAACCGCGCCCTCTTCGCGCAGGGAGCCCTCGTCGCCGCCCGCGAGCTCGTCAAGATGGAGCCGGGACTGTACGATATGCGCTCCATCGTGGAGTGAAACTGTTTCCAATTAGGAATTAGGAATGAGGAATTAGGAATGACCTGAGCTCGGAAATTCCTAATTCCTAATTCCTCATTCCTCGTTTGCTCTATGTCTCAATAAAGGAGTATTACCGTTATGCCCATGAACGCACAGGAAATCATTCAGTTCATCGCTTCCGCCGAAAAGAAGACCCCGGTGAAGCTTTATGTGAAGGAAAACGCCCCCGTCGACTTCGGCGCTGCCAAGGTCTTCGGCGCTGCGGACAAGATCGTCTTCGGCGACTGGGCGGAGCTGGGGCCCATTCTGGAGGCGAACGCCGACAAGATCGACGATATCGTCATCGAGCACGACCGCCGCAACAGCGCCGTGCCGCTGATGGATATGAAGGAGATCCCCGCCCGCATCGAGCCGGGCGCGATCATCCGCGAGCACGTCACCATCGAGCCGAATGCCGTCGTCATGATGGGCGCGATCATCAACATCGGCGCCGTCATTGGCGAGGGCACGATGATCGACATGGGCGCCGTCCTCGGCGGCCGCGCCACGGTCGGCAAGCACTGCCACGTCGGCGCCGGCGCCGTTCTCGCGGGCGTCATCGAGCCCGCCTCCGCCACGCCCGTCATCGTGGAGGACAACGTCCTCATCGGCGCGAACGCTGTCGTCATCGAGGGCGTGCACATTGGCGCCAACGCCGTCGTCGCCGCCGGCGCCGTTGTCATCGAGGACGTCCCGGCGAACATGGTCGTCGCCGGCTGCCCCGCAAGAATCATCAAGGAAAAGGACGCGGGGACAAGCCAGAAGACCGCGCTCGAAGCGGCGCTGAGAACGCTGTAATCAGTTAGGAGTTAGGAATTAGGAGTTAGGAGTTAAGGCGCTGTGAAGCGTTCTTCCGCTGTGAGCGGCTTTTATTCGTTCAACTCCTCACTCCTAACTCCTCACTCCTAACTAGTATTTTGGAGAAAAAGATGAATCAAAACCTACCGGACTACCTGTCCGAAGCGGAGCAAATCGCTCCCGAGCTTACGGAATTGCGCGAGGCATTCCACCGCACGCCCGAGCTCGGCAACCATGAATATCAAACGGCGGAGCGCATTGAGCACACGCTGCGCACTCTCGGCCTGCGGCCCCGCCGTGTGCTCGATACCGGCGTCGTCGCCACGCTCCACGGCAGCCGCCCCGGGCCGACGATCGCCCTGCGCGCGGATATGGACGCCCTGCCCGTGCAGGAGACGACCGGCGCGCCCTTCGCCTCCGAGAATCCGGGCGTCATGCACGCCTGCGGCCACGATGTGCACATCACCGCCGCCCTCGGCGCGGCGATGCTCCTCAGCCGCCACCGGGATTCGCTCTGCGGCTCGGTGCGCTTCGTCTTTCAGCCGGACGAGGAGGGGGAGGGCGGCGCCGAGCGCATGATCGCCGCCGGCTGCATGAAGGGCGTCAAAGCCACCTTCGGCGGCCATGTCACGCCGGACCTCCCGGCGGGCACGGTCGGCGTGCGCTACGGCAAGTTCTATGCCGCGTCCGATACCTTCCAGATCCGTCTCTTCGGCAAGGCCGCCCACGGCGCCGAGCGCGAAAAGGGCGTCGACGCGATCGAGGCGGGCTCGCTCCTCGTGCAGGAGCTCCTGCGGCTCCCGGAGCGGCTCTCCGGCGAGCGCAGCGTCGTCTCCGTCGGCACCTTCCGCGCCGGCACGGCGCGCAACATCGTCGCGGACGAGGCGGAGATCACCGGCATCATGCGCACGCTCGGGGACGAGGCGCGCATCACCATGCGCTCGCTCCTGCGCGACGCCTGCCGCGGCGTCGCCAACCACACGGACGTCTCCGTCGAGATCCAGCTGCAGAAGAGCTATTCCGGCGTCGTCAACCACGACCGCGAGACCGATCACGTCCGCCGCGTCGCGGGAGACCTCCTCGGCCGCGAAAACGTTGCCGTTCTGGATCTTCCCACGATGAAAACGGATGATTTTGGGTATTTTCTTTTGCACCGACCTGGTGTATACTACCATTTCGGAGCTGGCTGCGATCAGCCTTTGCACAGCCCGGATTTCCTGCCGGAGGCGCATACCGTCCTCACCGGCGCGGCGCTGCATGCCGCAGTGCTGCACTCCTATCTCGCAAACTACACGGAAGGGTGATCCCATATGCACACGATTACAGTCAAGTTCGGCGGAACGAGTCTCGCCAGCGCCTCCCAGATCCGCAAGGCGGCAGAGATCATTCAGGCAGATCCCGCCCGCCGATTTGTGGTGGCGTCCGCCCCCGGCAAGCGCACCAAGGACGATATCAAGGTCACGGACCTGCTCTATCGCTGCTATAACGAGGCGATGGACGGCGACGATTTCTCCGCCACGCTCGAGAAGATCCGCGGCCGCTTTCAGGATATCATCACGGAGCTGGAGGTTTCCTTTGACCTCGATACCGAGATCGAAAAGCTCCGCGAGCATCTGAAAACCGCCCCGAACGCCGACTATATGGCGAGCCGCGGCGAGTATCTCAACAGCAAGATCATCGCCGCCTTCCTCGGCTTCCCCTTCGTGGACGCCGCCGAGGTCGTGCGCTTCCGCGCCGACGGCAAGCTCGACGAGGCCTATACCTTCCGCACCCTGAGCGCTCGACTCGTCGCCATGGACAACGCCGTCATCCCGGGCTTCTACGGCGCGCTGCCGGACGGTACGGTCAAGACCTTCTCCCGCGGCGGCTCTGACGTCACCGGCGCGATCGTCGCCCGCGCTTCCGTCTCGGAGATCTATGAGAACTGGACGGACGTCTCCGGCATGCTCTCCGCCGATCCCCGCATTGTGGACAACCCCCGCGTCATCGACTATATCACCTACACCGAGCTGCGCGAGCTGAGCTACATGGGCGCGTCTGTTCTCCATGAGGACGCGGTCTTCCCCGTGCGCAAGGCGGGCATCCCGATCAATATCCGCAACACCAACCGCCCGGACGATCCCGGCACGATGATCGTCGCCTCGCTTCCCGCGAGCGTCGGCCGCCGTGTCATCACCGGCATCGCGGGGAAGAAGGGCTTCTCCAGCATCCACATTGAGAAGTCCATGATGAACAGCGAGGTCGGCTTTGTCGCCAAGCTCCTCAAGATCTTCGCCTCCTGCGGGCTGAGCTTTGAGCACTGCCCCTCCGGCATCGATACGATCTCCGTCGTCATCAATACGGACAGCTTCAATCCCCACCGGGAGGAGATCCTCCACCGCATCCGGACGGATCTCGAGCCGGACGTCGTCTCGGTCGAGGACAATCTCGCCCTCATCGCCGTCGTTGGTCAGGGCATGGTCTATTCCAAGGGCACCGCGGCGCGGGTTTTCAACGCGCTCTATGAGGCGGACGTCAACATCCGCATGATCGATCAGGGCTCGAGCGAGCTGAACATCATCGTCTCCGTCGAGGAGCGCGATTTCGAGCACGCGCTCAAGAGCATCTACAGCGCCATGGAAGGCCTCATGAAGTAAAAAACCGATCGAGAGCAGCTCCCAAACCGAATGGGGCTGCTCTCTGGATTTATTTTTATGTAAACAAATTTGACTTTTCATCTTGCAAAAGTATTTCGGAACGCTATAATAAAAACATCATCAATAAATGAGAGGACGAACTCCATGAAGAAAAGAATCCTTGCGCTGCTGCTCGCGCTGGTCTGCGCGTTCAGCCTGTTTGCGGCTGTGCCGGCGTATGCCGACGAGCCGGAAACGCCCACCACCCCTGAGGAGACCGCGGAGCCCGCGGAAACCACGGAGCCCGAGGTGACCGCGGAACCGGAGGAGACCGCGGAGCCCACGGAAACCGCGGAACCGACCGCCCCGGTCGAGACCGAAGAGCCCACCCCGACGCCGGAGCCCGGCCCGTGGTATCAGAAGGCGATGGACTACGCCAAAGAAAACGGACTGCTCAAGGGCGACGACAAGGGCAACATGAACCCGAACGACAACGCCACCCGCGCCCAGATCGCCGCGATCATCACGCGCGTCTTCGGCTGCACGTCAGAAAAGTACATTGCGCATTTCTCCGATGTGGACGCCAACGCGTGGTACTATCATGAGCTGGCGGTCTCCGCCTCCATGGGCGTCATGAAGGGCGACGCCGCCTTCACCATGCGCCCGAATGCCTCCATCACCCGCGAGGAGGCCTTCGCCGTCATCGCGCGCGCCTTCTGCATCCCGCAGGGCGATCCCGCCAGCCTGAACGCCTTCCCGGACGGCGGCAACGTCTCCGACTGGGCGAAGGCGACGATCGCCGGCCTTGCCGAGCAGGATCTCATCCACGGCGACGGCTGGGGCTGCATCCACCCGAAGGGCAACATCACCCGCGCGGAGTTCGCGCAGGTGCTCTATAACCTGAAGATCCAGTTCTGCAAGGACGCTGACGCGCTTCCGGCCGACGGCCTCGTGGTATACACCGGCTCGTCCCCGCTGGATATCACCGGCTTTGCCGGCAAGCTTTTCATCGGCGGCGGTGACGCCATGACCCTCACCGGCGACGCGCCGGAGAGTGAAATCTATCAGCGCATGAACGAAGTCAGCACCCTGACCATTGACGGCAAGGTCGGTCTGGTCTCGGTTCACTCCCGCTACAGCATCGTCAGGGGCAGCGGCAGTGCGGATGAGGTCGTGCTCCGCGCCGAGAAGACGCAGAATTACCTCAATTCCGGCAAGACCACCACGGATTATGACGCCGGTCTCACCGGCGCCGCGATCGCCCACGTGAGTCCCGTTCCGGCGCTCACGCCCGATAACCGCTCTGTGACCGTCAAGGTCAACGTCAGCAACGTGGACATGACCGGCGTGCCGGGCGACAAGCGCGTCTGCACCGCCCGCATCCTGATCGACGGCGTGCTCCAGCAGCGTCAGGTCACCCTCACCGGCGCCATCGGTACGTTTGAATTCACGGTGTCCGAGCAGCTGTGGAAGCGCTACATGCCCGACAAGCACGATGTGCATGTCGAGCTGCTCTACGGCACCGATCTGCTGACGGATGACTTTGCCGTGCCCGTGAAGAACTACACCGACGCCGAGTATGCCGCCATCGCAAAGAACAACGCGCATCCCTACCGCATCGAGGTCATCAAGAACCAGTGCGTCGTGCTCGTCTACGGCATGGACAAGAGCGGCAATTACAGCATCCTGCACCGCGCCTTCCTCTGCTCTCCCGGTCAGGCCACGCCGACCGGCACGTTCTATACGCATAAGACCGATGGTGAGTCGAAGGATTCGAGAGGCGTGCCCTGGACGCCGCTCATGGGCGGCGTATGGGGGCAGTACTCCCGCGCGATCGTCGGCGGCGTGTACTTCCACAGCGTGTATTACAGCACCTTCGGCAACCCCAGAACGCTTTATTACAGCGCTTATAACAATCTCGGCACGATCTGCTCCCACGGCTGCGTCCGCGTCACCTGCGGCGACGCCTATTGGATGTACATGAACTGCCCGCTCGGCACGGAGGTGCGGATCTATAACAGCAATGCCCCGCTGCCGGTTCCCAGACCCACCGCGCAGAAGCTCTACTCCAGCAGCGGCTTCGGCTGGGATCCCACGGACCCCGATCCGAACAACCCGCTGAAATAAATAATCAAAATGAGAGCCTGCTTTCGAGCCAATGTCATTAAGTTAAGGTAATAAAATAGCGAGAGGCTCCATCTCAAAAGATGGGGCCTCATTTTTTTGCAAAAAAACAGCAGAAACAGCTTGACAAAATGTTCAGCCGTTCTGTTTGCTGTTCCGGATTGTGCGTTTTCAAATTTCTGACGACCTCTTTGAAACGGTAGTCACGAACCTCCCCGCAGATACGTTCCCTCCCGCTAAGCTCAAAAAGCTGTATGCCCTGCGCTGGGGTGTTGAAACCGCTTTCCGCACGCTGAAATATACGCTTGGCCTTCTTCACCTTCACGCGAAAAAAGTGGAGCACATCCTGCAAGAAATCTTTTCCAGCCTCATTATGTATCATTTCTCTCAGTTGATTACTTCTCATATAATCATTCAGAGGGAGGGCTGCAAGCTTACCTATAAGGTCAGCTTTGCTGCCACTATACATATTTGCCGCCAATTCTTCCTTGGGAATGTGTCTCCACCCATGATTGAAACTCTTTTGCAGAAATATGTTTCGCCTGTTCGCCCGGGTCGAAACGATTTCCGTTCCTCCACCAAAAAGAAACGTTCTGTGAGTTTCGCTTACAGATTAGCATAGTTCCGTCATTTTGAATAGCTTTTTTCGGCAGACTTTCGTCTGCCTATTTGACGTGCCTTTATTATAAAAATGAGCGCATCTTTTCTCGATGCGCTCATTTTGCTCTTGGTTTTTGCTTTTAGTGGTTGCTTACCTTAATGACATTGGACCGCAGCCGGGCTCTCTTTTGGATGTTATAGTCCGATTTCCTGATAGATGCGCTTGAGCTTGAGCACTTCCTCGGCGTCGGCGGTGACGATGTTCTGCGCCTCCTGCACGCGCCTGCCGATCAGGTCCTTGTTTTTAAGCACCCGATGCACCCACGCGGCGGGCAGCAGCCAATGCCGCCCCTGCAGATAGGTATAGCGCCGCTCGATCTGCGACGCGGGCGGGAAAAACCGGCGCAGGAGCGTCTTTCCCCTGCTGACCGTCTCCTCTTGAATGTCCTGGTTTTTCAGCTGAATGACAGCGCTGTCGCGCCCGAACTTGCCGAAGGTGCCGCCGGACATCGTGAAATCGACAAAATCCTGATAGGTCTGCTCGTCCACCTTGCGCAGCGGAATGGGGCTCTCCACGCCGAACTCGCGCCGGACGAAGGTGAACACCATGTTCGTGAAGTCATAGAAATCGAGCTTCTCCAGCTCACCGCGGAACCACTGCCAATCCAGACTGTCCCCGAAGTGCTGCAGGAAAAACGCAATGTCCAGATACATGCGCGCGCCCGCGCCGGAGCCGTGGATGTGCTTGGCGATGTGCGTGAGCAGATAGAGCAGATGATACTCGGGCTTCAGCACGAAGGTGTGCTCGCTCTGCGGCTCGGCATAGTCCCAGATGTGGGAAAAATACGCCCGGTAGTCCGCGCGCTCGGAAATATCCGTTTCGAGCACATGGGAGTGGATCTCGTAGAATTCCCCGCCGCGGAGATAGCTGAACACCGGCTCCCAGTTTTCCTTGGGCTCAAA
This sequence comes from uncultured Clostridia bacterium, assembly GCA_946405655.1. Classification (GTDB taxonomy): domain Bacteria; phylum Bacillota; class Clostridia; order Oscillospirales; family Oscillospiraceae; genus CAG-103. The sequence goes on along the minus strand of CAMJHX010000022.1, from coordinate 4,116 downwards.
GCCCCACTGCTTCATGAGCGCGTCGCTCCTTGCACGGTCCTCCGGGCGGATGAGAAAATCGATATCCCCGAAGGTTCGCAGCTCCGGGATCGGATAATACGCGCGCACGACATAGCCCTTGAAGAGCAGGTGGTCGATCCCTTCGGCGGAAAGCGCCTCCGTCAGCCGCGCCATCGCGTCGGCACGCTGGGAGAAAAACGCCATCGTCTGCAGGCACTGGCGGCGCATGAGCTGCGCGATTGGGGCGCTGTCGGCATGCGGAAAGCTCATGACCGAGTGGCCCAGAATGCCGCGGACGGAGTGCATATCCGCCAGCTCCAGCAGGCGCTGCCAGTCGCCCGTGAAATCGCCGGGGTCCTCCCCCAGCACAAAGCCGCGCAGAACGCGGAGGAGATATTGTTCGGCGTCATGCATGGGCGGATTCCCTCAGATTCCTGAAAATCAGCTCGTTCAGCCGCGCGGCGTTGCCATCGGAGACGAAGCTGTTGTGCGGCGTGACGATGACGCCCTCTATCGTCCAGAGCGGGCTCTCGGGCGGGAGCGGTTCGGTCTCGAACACATCCAGCACCGCGCCGCCGAGCCGGGTGCGCAGCGCGTCGATGAGCGCTGCCTCCTCGATGAGCGCGCCGCGGGCGATGTTGACCAGCACCGCGCCGGGCTTCAGGCGCGCGAGCCGCTCGGCATTCATCATGCCGCGCGTCGCCTCCGTGAGCGGCAGCGTGAGAACCACGACGTCCGCATCGGAGAGCGCCTGATCCAGCGCGTCCAGCGGAAGCACGGCGTCAAACGCCGCGTTTTCTCGCACGGTGCGGTTCACACCGAGGACGCGGCAGTCGAACGCGCCAAAGCGCTTTGCGCACTCCGTGCCGACGCTGCCCGTGCCGAGGATGCAGACGGTCTTCCCCGCAAGCTCCCGCAGGCCGCGGTGCTTTTCCCAGCGGGATTCCGCCTGATTGCTCAGAAAGAACGGCGCCTGATGATACAAGCTGAGCACGCCCCAAACGGCGTGCTCAGCCATCGGTGCGCTGTAGACGCCGCGGGCATTGTGGATCTCAATGCCGCGCGCCTTCACCGCCTCCATCGGAACGCGGTCAAAGCCCGCGCTGGTCAGCTGGATATAGCGCAGGAAGGGAAAATCCTCGATCGGATGATGCAGGAAGAGCCCGTTGCAGACGATGCCCTCGACCCACAGGGGATCCACGGGCAGCGCGTCCTTCTCCTGCTGGAAAAAGACGACCTCATGCCCCATCGCGCGCAGCGATTCCAAGCTCTCCTTCGCGCCCTGCCATGCGCCGGTAATCAACAAGTTCATGTGCTGTACTGCTCCCGCTCTACAATACCGGCATGGATGACCTTTACCGCAAGCTCTACCTGATGCCGGTTCTCTGTGAAATACGCATCCTCCGGCGCGTGTGCGGCGCACTCGGCCTCGAGCGCGCGGATCTCCGCCATGCCGGTACGGAAAATCCGGTCAATCTGACCCAAATCTGTGACGATCGACGTGTTGCAGAAGCTGCGCGAGAGGATCGCGCGCGTGGAGCCGAGGCGGTAATGCTCCCGGATGACGCGCTCCGCAGGCAACATGCCCTTGCCCAGCGCGGCGATGCCGCCGAAGCCGTAAGGGATGCCTCTGGCTTGGAATTTTCCGCACAGCCGCTCCACAGTTCCATCCGTCAGAAGCTCGAACATGAATTTCATGCCGTAGCCGAGGCTGAGGTCATTGAGCCCGATATGCACTTCATCGATGCCGTCGAGCGCGAGGATCTCATCGATGATCTCCACCGCCTCCGGCGTCTCGACGAGGAGCATGGTCTTCGCCCTGCCGTTGACCAGACGCAGGAAGGTCTCGACCTCCGCCGCGGTCTTGAAAAACGGCAGCATGACCACGTCCGCGCCGGCGTCGATCGCGGCGGGGATTTCCCAGGCGGAGTCGCCGTAGTCGGCCGTCGCTTCATGGATCGGATTGACGCGCACCAGCACCTCCGAGCGCGTGACCGCGGCGCGGATCGTGCGGATATCATCGATCGTATGGTGCAGCTGGACAGTGTCCATTCCGCCCTGCCGCGCGGCTTTCCCGATGAACTCCATATCCACCCAAATGCGATCGACGCCGCTGGCCTCCGCAATGCGCGCCACGGCGGGATCGTTGGTGATGTACATCAGATTCAGCATTCAAAAGACTTCCTTACTTTGCAACCGTCTCGCCGATGTTTTCATTATCGGCATTGGTAAGCACCTTGAAGATCGTCATGAAGAAGATCTTCGTATCCAGCCAGAGAGATTCGTGGTCCACATACCAGACGTTGAGCTCGATGCGCTTGTGCCACTCGACGTCCTTGCGGCCGTGCACCTGCGCCCAGCCGGTGATGCCGGGGCGCACCTCAAACATGCGCTTTTGCTCCTCGGTATATTCCTCATACGGCCACGGGTGATACGTCAGCGGCGGACGAGGGCCGATGAGCGACATATCGCCGCGCAGGATATTCCAGAGCTGCGGCAGCTCATCGATGCTCGTGGCGCGGATGATCTTGCCGACGCGGGTCACGCGCGCGTCACCCTTGCCGGAATAGACGCCGGAGCCGGTGTGCTCCGCGCCGACGGTCATACTGCGAAACTTCAGAATATCAAAGACCTTGCCGTCCCTGCCGATGCGCTGCTGCCGGAAAAGCACCGGGCCGGGCGAATCGAGCTTGATCGCAACAGCGACCAGGCCCATCGGAATGGCGCCCACGATCAGCACCGGAAGAGAGATGGCGCAGTCGATCACGCGCTTGAGACCGTTTCGATACATCTGGTTTCCTCCTTCGGATTTCCGTGCCTTATATTTTAACACCATCGGCTATGAGCGTCAATTATCATTACGCTCAATCCGTGTAACGCGCGGCGACGTCCTTCAGATATTTTATGATCGGCAGATGCTGCGGGCAGACGCTCTCGCACTGGCCGCAGGCGATGCAGTCGGACGGCTTGCCGAAGCGCTCGGCGAGCCGCTCATAGAACGATTCGTTGACCGTCCACCCCTTTTCCTCGAGATCCTCGCGCATATCCTCGTTATAGAGCGAGAAGTACTTCGGGATCGGGATGCGCTGCGGGCAGCCCTCGGTGCAGTAGGAGCAGCCGGTGCAGGGGACGGTGATCTTGCCATTGATGAGATCCGCCGCCTGATGCGTGAGCGCGGTCTCCCGCTCGGTGAGCGGGCGGAAGTCCTGCATGAAGCCGGTATTGTCCTCCACCTGCGCAAGCGTGCTCATGCCGGAGAGGACGACCATGACGTTTGGAAGCGAGGCGGCAAAGCGGATCGCCCAGGACGGGACGGACATGGCGGGATCGGCAGCCTTGAACAGCGCCTCGACGGAAGACGGCACCTTCGCGAGCGTGCCGCCCTTGACCGGCTCCATGACGACGACGGGCTTTCCGTGCTTGACCGCGACCTCATAGACCGCGCGGGACTGCACCCACTCGCTCTCCCAGTCGAGATAGTTCAGCTGGATCTGCACAAACTCCATCTCCGGGTACTTTGTGAGGATCTCATCGAGGAGCTCGGGCGTATCGTGGAAGGAAAAGCCCACGTGCCGCACGAGTCCCTGCGCCTTCTTTTCGAGCAGCCAGCGGAAGCAGTCGAACTGCTCATACTTGGGATAGTTGCTCGCCTCGACGCCGTGGATCAGATAATAATCGAAATAGCCCGCGCCGGTCTGCTCCAGCTGCTCGCGGAAGACGCGGTCGCGGTCTTCAAACGAATGGAAATAGGAGCTGTGCAGCTTCGTGGCGAGGGTAAAGCGGTCGCGCGGATAGCGGTCGACGAGGATCTCCTTCGCCGCGCGCTGGCTGGCGCAGTTGTGGTACATGATGGCGGTGTCGAAATACGTAAAGCCGCGCTCCATGAAGAGATCCACCATCTGCTTTGCCTGCTCGAGATCGATGCTCGCTTCGTCATTCGGGTCCAGCAGCGGCAGGCGCATGAGGCCGAAGCCGAGTTTTTTCATTGTCGCACTCCCCTTTTCAGCTTGTTGGAACCATATTATCACAGAAAGATAAATAATGAAACAAGGGCGTGCTGCAAAATCCACGTCCGATTCTTCTTTCATGAAGCGCACCCAAAACGTTGTCATCCTG
>CAMJHX010000021.1 GCA_946405655.1 uncultured Clostridia bacterium | reverse complement strand
CTGGACGGGGCTCTCCTCCCGCCCGATGATGCCGGTCGCGGCGAAGATGCTGCTGGCCAAGCATCCGCTGACCGCCGACGGCGCGCTCGCAAAGGAGCTGAAGATCTCCAAGGAGGATCTGCGGGTGCTGAAGCTCTATAATATGCTGGCAGTGACGTAAAGAGGACAGCTCTGATTGGAGCTGTCCTTTTGATTATTATTTCCCGAGGGAGAACTTCTTCTCCTCCCCGCGGATCAGCCTGCCGATGTTCGCGCGGTGCATGATGACGACGAGCACCATCACATAGAGGCAGACGCAAAACGCCGGAGACCAGCCGGGGTTTAAGAGCAGATAGAGCCACGGGAAGGCGGCCGCCGCCGAGACCGAGCAGAGGCTCACGCGCCGTCCGAGCAGAAACACGACGACGAACAGCGCGAGCAGCAGCAGGAAAAACCGCCAGTCGAGCAGCAGGGCGATGCAGGCCGAGGCGCTCACGCCCTTGCCGCCGCGAAAGCCGTAATAGACCGGGAAGCAGTGCCCCGTGAGCGCGGCGGCGCAGGCGACGGCGAGGCCCGTGCTCCCGCCGAGCTTCCAGCCGAGAAAGCCCGCGAGGGCGGTCTTCAGCATGTCGCTCCCCAGCGTGAGCAAACCTGCACTGAGGCCGTGCGTGCGGGCGACGTTCGTCGCCCCGGCGTTGCCGGAGCCCTCGGTGCGCACGTCGACGCCGTAGCGCCGTTTGATATACATAATGGCCACGTTGATCGAGCCGAGCAGATAGCCCGCGATCACGATCACGGCATAAATCCAAATATTCAATGCATTTCCCCAGCTTTCCTCAAAAGATTAAAATTTTTGAAGCTTTCTATCTGCATCATAGCACAATCACCGGGCGGGCGCAATGCCTGTCCGGCGATTGTTTTTGAAAATTTTACAAATAGCGCTCGAGGTATTCCTGCGCTTTGCCGAGCTCGCGGATGAGCTGGCTGACGGCGGCGGTGCGCACCTCCCCTGCCGTCTCGCGGAGGGTATCGACAGCGGAATCGCGCACGGCGGCAGCGGTGCCGCGCATGGTGGCGGCCGCCTCTTTGACGGCGCCTGCAGTCTCACGCATCGTGTCCTGCAGATGATACAGGCTGTGCATGGCGGCGTTCTGCTTGAGCTTGAGCTCGCCCCGCTGCTGGCGCTCGAGCACGATCTGATAGCGCTCGGCGGCGTTCGCGACGCTGTCCGCCCAGGAGAGATAGAGCTCGTCCATCGCGTGGCGCCCGACGGCGCGGAAGGTCTCGATGCCCATGCCCTCGGCGGAGAGGACGGCGGCGAGGGACTCGGCGTTTTCGTCGATGAGGATGCCGTTGCGCCCGTCCGTGACGCCCTCGGCAGCGCAGGAGCCGCGCACGAGCACGCTCCCAAGCCCGCAGGCCGCCGCCTCGCGCACGACGAGGCCGTTGGTATCGAACGTGGAGGGAAACAGCAGCAGATCCGCGCGGCAGTACCACGCGCGCACGGTCTCGCGGTCATGCACCGCGCCGGTGAAGCGGCAGACGTCCGAAAGGCCGAGCGACTCGGCATAGGCCTCCACCTCGGCGCGATCCTGCCCGTCGCCGACGAAGACCATGCAAAAACCGTGCCTCGCGTCGCGATAACGCTTCAGGCCGTCGAGGATGATGCGCAGCCCCTTATACCACATCATGCGCCCGAGAAAGAGGAAGACCGGCTGATCGCTGGGAAGACTCCATTCCTCGCTCAGCGCCTGCACTGCGGCGGCGCTCGCCTCGCCGCGGTCGAGATCGACGCCGTTCGGCATGACGAGGTAATCGCCCTCATAGCCGAGCGAGCGCAGGTTCTCCCCCGCCCCCTCGCTCACGACCCAAACCTCGTCGCAGGCGGAGACGTTTGCGACCAGCAGATCGATCGCCGCCTGCTGCACAAGCTTGGAGCGCACCGCCTTGGCGATGTCGATATCGAATTTCGTGTGGTAGGTGAAGACGATGGGAATGCCGCTCGCGTCACGCAGGGCGCGGGCGAGCACCGTGGACGCGACGGGACAGTGCGAGTGGATGAGATTGCAGTCCATGCGGCGGAGCCGCTCGATCGTCTCGGGCGCGAGGGGATTGCCCGCGCGGTAGCCCGTCAGCTGCGTGGTGTCCAGACTCGGATAGCGCACGACGGGGAACGGATAATCATCCGTCACATCAGGATATTCCGGCGTCGCCACGACGCACCTGCCGTGGCTCAGGGTAATGTGCTTTGCATAATTCACAACGACATTCGCCACCCCGTCGATCGTGGGTGGGAAGGAGTCGTTCATGAGGCAGATGTTTAAGTCCAAAAGAGAAAACCTCCATAATTGGTATCAGTTAGGAGTTAGGAGTGAGGAATTAGGAGTTGTCCGAATTTGTCATTCTGAGCGGAGCACGGAGTGCGGAGTCGAAGAATCTTGGCAGAGCAGCAGGACAGACGCTGAATGTTCTCTTTTACTGCGCTGCCAAGATCCTTCGACAAGCTCAGGATGACAAGTCTTTGTTGCGCAGCAACCATTTGTCAACTCCTAACTCCTAACTCCTCATTCCTAACTCATTCAATGGTTTCATAGTTCTCCATCAAGAAGTGCAGCTTCCCTGCGTGCTTGTTGATGTGCCAGTGGCCGCAGAACCAGTGGTTATAGTCGAGGCGATCCTCGATCGTGTCGAGCCACTGCTCGGTGGTTTTGTCGATTTTCGACTGGTCGAGCCCGGGGAACATGGCTTCGGTGGGGGTGAACTTGATCGGGCAGGTATGCGTGAGCACGGTGTCGACCTTCCAGCCGAGCCGCTCGAGCGCGGCTTCGACGTCGCGCTTGATCTCCTGTGATGGCTGCTCGTCGTCAAACCACGTCCAGCCCATGCGCACGCGCCAGTTTTTGTCCACGCTGTAGGCCCCGCCGCAGACGATGCACTGCCGCCCCTCGAGGGAGAAGACCTCGCCGTCGCGGGCGAAGAAGATGTGCGGATAGGCGTCCTCCACCCAGCCGCGCCCGCCGTATCGCTCGGTCTCGCGCATGGTCGGCACATGCCAGGGGCGCATATCATGGTTGCCGTGGATGCAGAAGAAGCTGACCCCGGCGTTCTTCGCGATCTGCTCCATCTCCGTCTTGCGGCGGCGGTCGCGCGCGTTGCCGTGGTAATTGAGTCCCAGATCGCCGAGCACGACGACCGTGTCGCCCGGCTGCACATCATAGCGCAGAATGCCCTCGCGCACGCGGCGCACCTGGCCGTGGATATCTCCGGTATACCAGATCATGAGATCACCTCTGGGATTATTTTGCCAAGCTTTGCCCTGCGCGTCAAGTATTTTTTCCTTGTCATGATACAGTACACAGTTTATAATATTGTTAATCCTGTTATTTCCAGATGGAGGTGCTTTTATGATCTATACAGACGTTTGCGGCGATCGGCTGAGTCTGCTGGGCTTCGGCACGATGCGTCTGCCGTGCGTTTCCGGCCCGGAGGACATCGATCAGGCGCAGGTGGACGCGATGGTCGACTATGCCCTCGCGCACGGCGTGAACTACTTCGACACGGCGGCTCCCTACCACGGCGGGAAATCGGAAATTGCCATCGGCAAGGCGCTTGCGCGCTATCCGCGTGAGTCGTATTTCCTCGCGGACAAGTATCCGGGGCATCAGTATCTCGAGCCGATGGACCCGGGCGAGATCTTCTTTGAGCAGCTGGAAAAGTGCGGCGTGGAGTACTTTGACTATTATCTCCTGCACAACGTGAACGAAAACAGCATCGGCGCGTATCTGGACGAGGAATACGGCATCGTGCCCTTCTTCCTCGAGCAGAAGCGGCTGGGGCGCATCCGGCATCTGGGCTTTTCGTGCCACGGCTTCCCGGAGAATCTGGAGGCGTTTCTGGACCGGTACGGCGATGTGCTGGAGTTCTGCCAGATCCAGCTGAACTACCTCGACTGGTCGCTGCAGGACGCGGCGCGGAAGTATGCCATCCTCTCCGAGCGCAATGTCCCGGTCTGGGTGATGGAGCCGGTGCACGGCGGCATGCTGGTGCAGCTGCCGGAGGCGCAGGCTTCGATGCTCCGCGCGGCGCACCCGGACGAGAGCATCGCCAGCTGGGGCTTTCGCTGGCTGCAGGGGCTTGAAAACGTGCACATGGTGCTCAGCGGCATGTCGAACCTCGCGCAGATGGAAGACAACGTCAAAACCTTCGATACGCGCCGTCCGCTCAGCGAGACCGAGACCGCAATGGTCTACGAGGTGGCAGAGGCGCTCAAGCAGAACCTCCCCTGCACCGGCTGCCGCTACTGCTGCGACGGCTGCCCGCTCGGGCTGGACATCCCGTACATCATCGCCAATTACAACGAATTTCGCATCAGCAACAGCGTCAACATCACGCAGCGCATCGACGCGCTCCCGCCGGAGAAGCGGCCGGAGGCCTGCATCGGCTGCGGTCAGTGCGCGAAGGCATGTCCGCAGAAGATCGACGTGCCGAAGGCGATGAAAGACTTCGGCGAGGCGCGGAAGAACGCGCCGAGCTGGGCGGACGTGGTGGCCGCACGCGCCGCGGCAAAGCGCGAGCAAGGTTAACTTTCGTCAATTTATATTCCGTGTATTTCCTTTAAAGGGGATTTTATGGTATACTCTCTCCGTCAGATGAAAGGCGGAGAGAGTATGATTTTTGGCGTATTAAAGGACATTAAAAACGGAGAATACCGCGTGATCGCGACGCCCGCGGAGGTCGGCGTGCTCGTCTCGGACGGGCACACGGTGCTGGTTCAGGCGGGCGCTGGCGCGAAGGCGGGCTTCCCGGACGCGGAATATGAGGCCGCGGGCGCGCGGATCGTCGGCACGATGGAGGAGATCTACGCGGCGTGCGACTTCGTGGCGAAGGTCAAGGAGATCGAGCCGTGCGAATATGATCTGCTCCGCGAGGGGCAGATCGTCTTCACCTGCATTCACCCGGCGGCGCACCCGGAGGAGCTGGACGCGCTTCTCGGCAAGAAGGTGATTGCCTTCACTGCCGAGGACACGCACCGCTACGGCTCCCCCAACTGCGAGGCGGCGGGCAAGGCCGGGGCGTTTCTGGGGCTTTACGCCATGATGAGCATGAACGGCGGCTGCGGCAAGTTCGTCTCCGGTCTCGGCGCTGCGCCGAACGTGAAGGTCATGGTGCTCGGCTGCGGCACGGTCGGGCGCGCCGCGATCGACACGCTCTACCGCATGGGCGCATGGGTCTCCGTCGGCGCGACGAGCATCGGGCATCTGCGGGAGCTGAGCGAGCACTATCACGGCGAGGTGAGCACGTTCATCTCCAACCGGTACAACATCGCAAAGCTCCTGCCGGAGGTGGACATGGTCGTCAACTGCGTGCGCTGGCCGAAGGACGCGATGGAGTTTCTCATCGACCGCGCGATAGTGCGCACCATGCATCCCGGGTCCGTGATCGTGGACATTTCGAACGACTACGGCGTGATCGAGACCTTCCACGAGACGACGCATGCCGATCCGATGTACATTGAGGAAGGCGTGGTGCACTACTGCGTGAGCAACATCCCCGGCGCGATCGCGGGCTCGACCTCGGTGGCGTACGCCGCGAGCGTGCTGCCGCATTTTCGCGCGATCGGGAAGCTCGGCGTCGTGGAGGCCTGCGCGCGGGACGGCTATCTCCGCCGCGGGCTCACGGCGTACCGCGGGTATCTGACGCACGAGGAATCGAGCGCGATCCAGCACCGCCCGTGGGTACCGCCGGAGGTCATCCTCGGTCTGCAGGGCCGGGAGCTCGACCCGGCGCCGCGCGCAACGAAGAGCCGGTCGACGGAGTTTTATCCGGAGTTTGAAGTCTGAAAAAACGGCCTTCGGGACAATCCCGGAGGCCGTCACTTTTGATTGTTCCGATTGACAGCAAAAGCGGAGGCGGGCATAATGGAGAAAAAGCAAAAACTGTCTTTTATTCGTATCTGCCGCCGTTCCGCCAGTGAGGTGCACCATATGAATGCAGAAAATGATACGCTTCAGTTTCGTCGAAACTCATATATGGCAATTCAAACCGCTGCGCTTATGGCATTTTATTTTTTGGCGTTGTTGTATTGCATCAGCCGGCTGCTTACTACTGACGCGAAGCCGATGCTGATTGGTTTCGCGGTCCTGCTGGCTTGGGCAGCAACTAAGATCGCCGGAGAAGTTCGCCGATTACTGTACTATTCAGCACGGATCGAAATCGGAACGGACGGCGTCAAGACCCGAAAGAATATGATCCGATGGGAGGACATCCGCGAGGCGGAGCTTCGTCAGTCTGTCGGGATGTGGTTGGACAGAGCGCATCCTGATCACGTCGTGCTGTCAACCATCCATCTGAATGAGTCTGTTCGTAAACTGCTTTGCTCTGACGTTGACCCGTGGCTGTTCAATGGGCATTTGATGGAGTTTGATTTGGGAAGGCAGAAACACGACGCTAAAATCCGCCGAATGCTCAGCGAAAACTGCCCTTTGTTTGCGGATGTGCTGGATTCCTGGAATGGAAAAGGATTGTCTGCCGTGTCAGACGAGCGTGCGTTCCGACTTGACTATTATAAACTTTTCGGCTACTGCAAGAGCGCCGCTTCGTACTCTTTTTTCCGCTTTCTCGAGAGCGCTATGTGGTTTTTGGCAGTTGCAGTAACAACGCTTGATCTCTCGAAGGGGCAGACGCGATTCTCGGGTTTGATTACCGGTATCTGGATTGTCACACTGGCGCTTTCCGCAGCTTTGCTGATCTGGATAGCACGGAAAAAGCAGTGCCGTGATTGAAATTGTCGCCAATTCACCGAAGATCGATGATATTTCCAATTATGACCCGCGGTCGCCCGCGCGGATTCCGTATGAAACCTGATCCCGCTTAGGCGAATTCGCGCGGGTTTTCGTTTTGCCGTTGGGCGATCCCTTGGGGCCGCCGAGACCAATTTGGCATGATCGGCGGCGGCAAGCCACCGCCCTACGTTCTCTTTTCGTGCGCAGCATCCTCTGCGGGCGACCACAGGTCGCCCCTACAGCAAACCGGGAGCGCTGTGAATGCGCCGAAGTCCGGCGTGAAATATTGCCCTGTCCCGCACGGGAGGGGCAAGCCCCTCCCCTACGGTTGCATTGCATTTCTGATTGACAATCATCACTCCGTCAGATATCATTTTCCTGTCAGGAGGTGAGGCTTGTGCGGTATCGTTTGTCCATTTCATCGGCGGAGGCTGTGGAGCGGATTCGCGGTGTGCTGCTGGGCGCAGTCAAGGACAGCCGCCAGCCGGTTTGGAGGACTCCGGCGAAGCAGGGCTTTTATGGGGAAGCCTCGCAGAATCACTTTGAGATCGGCTGGAACGACGGGGTTTTCTCGCCGCATCCCCGCAGTCTCACGCGCGGAATGCTGATCGGCACACTGCAGGAGGATGAAAGCGGCTGTACAATGGACGTCCGCTTCCAATACGGCAAATGGCTGTGGGTATGGTATGGTCTCTTTGCGATTGGAATCATCGTATTCATGATTTCTTTTCTGCAAACGCCGTCTGAGTCTCTATTTGAATTATTCTGGTCTGTGCTTGCGGTGCTGATGCTCACAGGGTTCTCGCTGGTGCTGCGCGAAAAGCGAAAGCTCAGCATCCGGAAGCTGGAGGCCTTGTTTTCGGATTGTATCGTCAAAGAAGAGAACAACTAAAACCGAGCAGCGTTGGTTTCGCCGCTCGGTTCTCTTTTAAGGCGCGGCGCGGGACTCCCCTCATCCACCGCGCAGGCGCGGTCCCCCTTCCCCCCGATGGGGGAAGGTTTTCCCTCAAAAACAAAATCGAAGCCTCCAAAAGGCTTCGCTTTTGGAAGGAGGAGTCCCGGAGCACAGACGCTTCATTGCCGTTGCAACCACAAAAGCGAAGCTGCCAAGCAGCTTCGCTTTTGAAAGGAGGATCGGGGAAGCGGATACAGAGCCGGCGAGCAAAAGGCCTTGCCTTTTGCTCGGCTGCGGCGTGGAGCGCACCCGATCCGACGTGGTGCCGCTGACGGGACTTGAACCCGTAACCTTTCGGGGCAGATTTTAAGTCTGCTGTGTATGCCGATTCCACCACAGCGGCGTGTGGACACAGTATAATCATTATATTACGCCGTGTCAAATCAGTTTACATAAAATATATTTAATAAATTATCGTCAACTCTCAGAGCGTTCCAGCGCGAGGCGGTAGAGCTGGTTTTTGGCAAAGCCGGTCTCCTCCCCCGCCTGCCTGCAGGCGTCCTTGAGGCGCATGCCCTCCGACTGCAGCTGAAACACGCGCGCGAGGGCGTCCTCCTCCGTGGCGGTCTGCGCTTCGGGCTCCGCGCCGTGGATGACGAGGACGAACTCGCCCTTCGGCGGCACGGCGGTGAAGTGCTCGATCGCGCCGGAGATCGTGGTGCGGAGCGTCTCCTCATGGAGCTTCGTGAGCTCGCGGCAGAGGGAAATGTGCCGGTCCGCGCCGAAGGTGCTCTGCAGATCCTCGAGCGTGCGCAGGAGCTTATGCGGCGCCTCATAGAAGATCATGGTGCGCTGCTCGGTCTTGAGGCTCTCGAGATGCTCGGCGCGGTGCCTGCCGGAGACGGCGAGAAAGCCCTCGAAGCAGAAGCGCTGCGTGGGGAGACCCGAGACCGCGAGCGCCGTGACGACGGCGCAGCAGCCGGGGATGGCGATGACCTCAACGCCGTGCTCGGCGCAGAGGCGGACGAGATCCTCGCCGGGGTCGGAGATCGCGGGCATGCCGGCGTCCGTGACGAGGGCGCAGGACTCGCCCGCGAGCAGGCGCTCGAGAATTTTCGGCCCGCTCTGGAATTTATTGTGCTCATAATAGCTCACGGCGGGCTTTTTGATCTCGAAATGATTGAGAAGCTTGGCCGTGACGCGCGTGTCCTCCGCCGCGATGAAGTCCGCGCTGCGCAGGGTCTCCAGCGCGCGGACGGAGAGGTCGCCGAGGTTCCCGATCGGGGTGGCGACGAGGTAAAGCGTTCCGCTCATGGTTGTTTCTCCATATGGTAAATTCGTTGGATCTCTTCGCTGTCGGCGCCGGTCTCGTTCTGCAGGACGAGGGGCGGCTCGATCATGAGGCCGGGGCTGCCGCCGCGCCTGCCCTCGACAAGGACGAGACTCGGCGCGCGGTCACTGCGCGGGCTCACAAGGCGCAGGCGCTTCGGCTCGACGCCGTGCGCGGTCATGGCGCACAGGAGCTCCGAGAGCCGCTCCGGGCGATGGACGACGGCGAAGCTGCCGCCCCAGCGACAGAGATACGCCGCCGCGCGGCAGACGTCCTCAAGCGTGCAGAACCGCTCCTCGCGCGCGGCGGCGCGGTGCTCCTCCGGCGCTGCATAACCGCGTCCGGCGGCAAAGTACGGCGGGTTTGCCACGACGAGGTCGAAGCTGCCCGCCTCGGCAAGATCCGCCTTATCACGCAGGTCGCCGCAGCGGATCTCGGCGCGGTCGGAAAGATCATTCAGCGCGAGATTTTCGCGGCAGGCGTCGGCGGCGGCGGGCTGGATCTCGATGCCGAAAGCGGCGGACGCCGGGAATTTCTGCAGCAGCAGCACGGTCAGAACACCCGCGCCGCAGCCGAGATCGGCCACGCGGCGGATCCGCCCGCTGCCCCGGGCAAAGTCCGCGAGCAGCACGCTGTCCGTGCCAAGCGGAAACCCGGAGGAGGCAGGAAGAAAGCGCGTGCCGGGCCAGAGGTCATCGTAGATTGGTGAATCATTCATGACTTTTTCCGAATTAGGAATTAGGAGTTAGGAGTTAGGAGTTGATAGGTGGTTGCTGCGCAGTATCTGTTTTGTCAATTCCTAATTCCTCATTCCTAATTGTTATCGCACGATCCCCTTAATAAAGGGCGTTCTCTCGGGCTTCTCTGCGGTAATCGTGTAGCACGCCTTCAATGCTTCGGCGGCTTTGGCTGCAGAGGCTTCGTCGGCGGCGTGGATTTGGGCGAGGCTCTCCCCCACTTTGATGCTGTCGCCAACCTTTTTATGCAGGACGACTCCCACGCGGAGGTCAATTTTGCTCTCCTTCGTGGCCCTGCCCCCACCGAGGTGCATGGAGACCATGCCGACGCCGCCGGCGTCAATGTGGTTTACATAACCATTCTGCTCTGCGGGCACCTCCATCTGCACGGGCGCGGTGGGCAGCAGGCTCGGATCATAGACCGGCGCGGGATCTCCGCCCTGCGCGGCGACGAATTTGGCGAGCATGTCCTTCGCCGACCCGTCCGCGACGGCGCGCTCGAGCATGGCCTTTGCCGCCTCGTCGTTCTCCGCGACGCCCGCCGCCGTGAGGATGCAGGCGCCGAGCGTGTCGCAGAGCTCCATGAGCTCGCCCGGTCTTGCGCCGGAGAGGGCGTCGATCGCCTCGCGCACCTCGAGGGCGTTGCCGACGGCGAGGCCGAGAGGCTCATCCATATCCGTGATGACGGCGACGGTCTGCTTCCCTGCGCCCTTGCCGATGGCGACGAGCTCATTTGCGAGCGCGCGGGCGTCCGCCTCCGTCTTCATGAAGGAGCCGCCGCCGCACTTGACGTCAAGCACGATGACGTCCGCCCCCGCGGCGAGCTTTTTGGACATGATGCTGCTCGCGATGAGCGGGATGCTCGGGACAGTGCCGGTCACGTCGCGCAGGGCATAGAGCTTTTTATCCGCCGGGACGAGGTTTGCCGTCTGCCCGGCGATGACCATGCCGACGCGCTCCACGTTCTCATAAAACCGCTCGAGCGTGAGATCCGTGGAGAAGCCGCGGAAGCTCTCGAGCTTGTCGATCGTGCCGCCGGTGTGCCCGAGCCCGCGGCCGGACATCTTCGCCATCTTGACGCCGCACGCCGCCATCATCGGCACGAGGACGAGAGACGTCTTGTCCCCCACGCCGCCGGTGGAGTGCTTGTCTGCCTTCACGCCGGAGACGCCGGAGAGGTCGATCGTCTCGCCGCTGTGGAGCATGGCGAGCGTGAGATCGAGCGTCTCGCGCCGGT
Organism: uncultured Clostridia bacterium; assembly: GCA_946405655.1. GTDB lineage: Bacteria > Bacillota > Clostridia > Oscillospirales > Oscillospiraceae > CAG-103. The sequence continues at coordinate 1,142 of CAMJHX010000021.1, read as the reverse complement.
TCATGCCGCAAAAATAGATCGCCATCGCCATGGCGGACATCTGATAGTCCGGCACGGTGCCGTCGACAAAACCGCGGATCATCCACTGGATTTCCTCGGTCGTCAACTCGCCGCCGTCGCGCTTTTTCACGATCAGGTCGTTCATCTGCATCCCGGTCACGCTCCTTTTTGATAATGAAATATTTTATCACGTTCAGAGCGGAAAGACAAGGTATTCGCGCCCGTCGATCTCGCGCAGGAGCTGACGCGGCACGCCGGGGACGCGGGCGCGCTCGCGCGGCACGGCGACGAGCTCCACGCCGCCCTCGAGCCGCCGGAGCGTGCCGTCCGGCGCGGGACGCCATTCGTCGGGAGCAGGCGGCGCGGTTTCCTCCCCGGCGGCATAGAGGATCGGGCGCGGGAGCTTGGAGCACTCGAGGCGGCTGAGGCGTCGTCTCAGATACAGCGCGCCGTTCTCCGGGAGCATCAGGCCCAGATAGGCGTGATCATTTTCGCCCCAGACATGAAGGCGAAGGCGCGGCAAAACCGGTTCACAGCGTGCGGTGAAGACGGTGTAGAGACCGTCGGCGGTGGTCTCCAGGGTGCCGATGGATTGCCCGGAATGCAGGATCTTGTAAGTAGACATAAAAATTGATATCCTTATTTTACGTTAATCAGAATCCAAAGTGTGGAGTGTGGAGATAAAAGGTGCGCTTTGCGCGATTGAAATACGGCGCGATGTGGGCATCGCGCCCTACAAGGCGCGGCAATTTTGTTCGTAGGGGACGGCGTCCTCGACATCCCGCGCGATCCGGGGTTTCCAAATTGACGGTCTTCGGCGCATCCGTGTTTTGTCCAATCCGGTCGTAGGGCGGAGGGGGCTTCGCGCCCGCCTGTAAAACCCTGCAACCGGTAAGATGCGGCGGGCGCAAGCGACCCGCCCTACGACGAATGGTTATCGATTGCGGGTTCGCACGGGATTGGCAATACAATCGGTGCGTTCTGCTCGGGCCGCCGAGGGCGTCGGCCCCTACGGCTGTGCGGTGCGGATTCGCCGGAGATTGGCAATCAAATCAATGCGTTCTGCAGGGTCGTCGAGGACGCCGACCCCTACGATTCAAAAATGCGCGAAGCGCTCCTTCCATTCCTCATTCCTAATTCCT
>CAMJHX010000020.1 GCA_946405655.1 uncultured Clostridia bacterium | reverse complement strand
TCGTCTCCATCGCGGACAAGCACTATTTCGCCGTGCACCTCATCTTCATCGCCGCGGCGCTCATGCTCATGCTGCAGGCATGGCTGATCGCCAGCAACGTGAAGTCCATTGACGAAGAATAATCAAAGAGACTGCCGCGGAATGCAGCAGTCTCATTTATATTGATTGAACGCAGTAAAAAATATGTCATCCTGAGCGAAACGAAGTGGAGTCGAAGGACCTTGGCAGCGCAGCAGGACAGAGGCCGATGGTTCTCTTTTACCGCCAAGCCAAGATCCTTCGACTGCGCGCTGACGCGCTCCGCTCAGGATGACAGGATTTTGGCTGCGTATGATCAAAATAGAATTAGGCGCGTATTTTGAAATGCGCCCTTTCTCAATTGTGAAGCTTCTTTGAAGATTTCGGAAATCTTTTTTGAAGTCGCTTGCAAGCCGGAAACAAAAGTGCTACACTCCCGTCATATCCTTTGAATACTCGAAAGGAGGATTCTAAAATTATGAAACTGAAAAAGAGAGCCATTGCGCTTTTCCTGTCTGTGCTGCTGCTCGGCAGCTTTGCCATGTCCGCCTTTGCCGCCAATGAGGGCGACAAGCGCGTCACGATCGGCGCGGACCTGAACGCGGATGAGATCGCGGCGGTTTATAAGATCTTCGGCGTGGACCGCGGTCAGGTGGAGGAGCTCATCGTTACGAATGCGGACGAGCGCGCCTATCTCGAGGGTCTGGTGAGCGACGCCGCCATCGGCACGCGCGCCATCTCCTGCACATATCTCGAGGTCCTCGGCCCCGGCAACAACATCACCGTCAAGACCGAGAACATCTCCTACTGCACCGCCTCCATGTACATCAGCGCCCTCGCCACCGCCGGCATCACGGACGCGAAGGTCATCGTCGCGGCGCCGTTCGAGGTCTCCGGCACCGCCGCCCTCACCGGCATCTACAAGGCGTATGAGGTCATCACGGGCGAGAAGCTGGACGAGACCGCCAAGGAGGTCTCCTCGCAGGAGCTCGCGGTTACGGCGGAGCTGGGGCAGGAGATCGGCGACGCGGACAGCGTCGAGATCGTCAACGACCTCAAGCTCATCCTCAATGAGACCGTCAAAATGTCGGACGACGAGCTGCGCCAGCAGATCATCGACATCGCCGCGAACTACGACGTCACGCTCACCGACGCCCAGATCAACCAGCTCATGAAGCTTGTCCGCTCGCTCGAAAAGCTCGATACGAGCGCCCTGCTCGAGAAGGTGCGCGCCGTGCAGGACAGCCTCAAGAAATTCCTCTCCCTCAGCGAAAAGGCGTCCGGCTTCACCGAGTCCGTGCGCCAGTTCTTCCAGCAGGTCGGCGAGACGGCCACCAACGTCTGGAACTATATCGTCAGCATCTTCAAGAAATAATCTCAAAATCGAAAACTCCCTGCCTCAGATGAGGCAGGGAGTTTTTTTATGATTGGTTACTGGAACAGCTTGGTCACGCTCTCGAACAGCCGCGCGACGAACTGGCTGATCAGCTCGCGGATCAGAACCGAGGGATCGACGGTCGGCTCCGGCGGCTGGATCTGGGCGGCAAGCTCGTCGGCATAAGCGCGCAGCGCGCTGCTGACGCGAACCGTGCCATTCGGGGTCAGGCGGATGTTCGTCACCTCCACCGGCACGTCCGAATCGTTCGTGATCACGACCATGCCGTCCTTCGGCGTCACCGCGTAGTAGGTGTCCACCACGGAGGAGATTGCCTGCTCGCTGCCGTTAACGAGCACGCTGGTGTTCTCCTGCGCGCTCATGCCCACGGCGACGAGGCAGTCGCCCTCCACGACGAAGGCAATGGTCTCGCCCTTGGCGAGGGAGACCTCGCTCTCCACGCCGGCCTTGTCATAGGCGCTCGGCGCCACGGCGCCGTTCTCGATCGCGCCGAAGAGCACGCCGTCGCCCTCCTCGGTTTCGGGATCGAGGAGCATCGCGCGCACATTCAGGAAGTCGGCGGTGTTCGCCTCGCAGGGGTTGTAAACGCGGACGCCGTCCAGCTTGTAGTCCGCGCCGGAGAGCTTCAGGAGGTAGACCGTGCCGGGCGTCAGACCGTCAAAGGAGATCGTCGGCACATTGTAGCGCGTCTCCTCGGAGCGGTTGGACGCGGTGACGATCTGCTCCTCGCCGTTCAGACTCAGAACCTCGCCGTCCTCGCCGCAGAGCATCGCGGTCACGCTGCCGGAGGCGGGCGCCGTCGTGCAGTAGACGTCGATGCGGGAGCCGGAGAAGCGGCAGCTCAGCGTCTCGGCGGCGTCGGCGTCCGTCATGCTGAAGGCGCTGTCGCCGGGCGCGGGCTGCTCGTCGCTGTCAAAGGGAACGGTGCGGAAGTCATCGTCAAAGTAGACGCTGCTGGCGGGAACCATGCTGTAGCTCTTCCAGAGCTTTTCGGAAGCGGAGTAAGCGGTCACGCTCATCACGTTCGGGAAGCTCAGATCGGCTTCCTCGGTGCCATTCAGAACGGGAGGCGTCACGGTGATCGTGCCGTTCCCGGCGTCGAAGCGGTCCATGCCGGAGACGGTCGGTCTCGCGTCCTCGGGCAGCGTGAAGGAGTAGGTCGTGCCGTACGCATAATCCACCGCCGTCGTCTCCGTGCCGATCACGGTGGCGGCCTGCACCGTCTGCTTGCCGAAGGCGCTCACCGCCGCAGTGAGCGTGCCGCCGCGCAGCGGCTCCAGACCCGTCACGGTGAAGATCTTCTGCTCGCCCGCGCGCAGGGAGACGTCCTGACGGATCTCCTTGTCGGCAAGCGCTTCGCCGTCGAGCATGGCGGCGGTCAGATCAAAGTCCTTGTCGCTGAGCACCGTGCGGAGCGTTCCTTCAAGATCCGCTCTCGCAAAGAGCTCGGCCTTCAGCGTGTAGGTGCCGTCCGCCGCCTCAAAGAGGCTGGAGGACAGGCGCGCGTCGTCCGACCACTGAATGTCGGCGTTCTGAATTTCATTCATGCCCTTCACGTCGGAGCGGCAGCTGCCGTCGGCGGCGATGGTCATCACCATCGTGTCGCCGGAGGCGATGGTTTCGCTGCAGCCGGCTGCCGGCGCTTCGGAAGCGGCGAGCGTGTGCAGCACCGTTCTGCTGTCGGGCAGGATGTTGCCCTTGGTGTAGTTGCCGTTGGCGTCGGTGCCGGCGGTCATATCGCGGCTGTAGGAGGCCTCCAGCGTCGTGCCGTGCTCGCCGGGGACGAATTCCTGCACGTTCAGGCTGACGGACTGCGCCTCGGCGCCGTCGGGCAGCTGCACCTCGGCGCGCACATCCATGCTCGCGGGGTAGTAGAGATACTGGCTGCTCTCGTTCGTTTCCAGATAAACTCTCTGATCCTTCGTCTGCAGCGCGCCGTTTTGCGCCTCGGCAAACTGCACGCCCTCGCTGCCGAAGGAAAGCGCGTCGTCAAGCCCCTCGCGGAACGCATAGAGCGTCACCGTCGCGTTCAGCGGCGCCTCGAGACGGCGGTAATTGCCGATGTAGTTCTCGTCCAGCGACTTGTTCCACGCGCTCACCACGCCCGGAACGTGCGTCACAAGGATGGGATCCATGTAGTACATCATCGTGCCGAGGAACTGCGAGCCATACTCCTTGCGGTCATACAGGAACAGGCGGGAGAGAATCGGGGAGAGCGTTGCAAAGGCGGTGCGCATCTCGCTCTGATGCGCGTTGAACGGCGCTCTGTCAAGCAGGACGCTGCCCAGCATATCCTCCAGATGACCGCTCACGGTCTCGGCGTGGCTTTCGTCCGGACGCTGGTCATAACCGTTTCCGAACAGGCCGTGGATCGAGAAGTAGAGGGAGCCCGCGCCGATCAGATCGCTCGTGATATCGTCCATCAGGCCGTCGAGCATTGTGGTCAGCTTTGCGCCGGGCACGCCGAGCGCGACGCCGAGCAGACTGCGGATGGCCTCCTGATAGGTCTCCGGCTGGTTGGCCTGCAGCGTGTTGTATTTCTCGCGGTGCGTCGCCGTGTCCGTCACGTTCACGACCTTGCCCTGCGTGAAGTCATAATCCCACGCTCTGGAGCCGAAGAAATGATCCACAAACAGGTCCAGGAATTCATCCATCCACAGATAATATCTGCTGCCGGATTGTTCGCCGATGAAATTGGTCTCGCCGTTCCACTTGCCGGTGTATTCCGGCGTGTGGTCGGAGCCCATGATGTCAAACTTGTGAACGGTGATCTGATTGTTCACCGGATAGGTCGCCGGATCGGCGTCCGTCATCACCGGGTCGGTCGGGTCGGCAGCGCTGCCGTTCGGATAGCCGAGCTCGATGGTCTTCAGGATGTTGTACATGCCGTTGTAATAGGCGGTGTTCTCATCGGCGTCCGCCGTGTTGCCGTAATACGGCACGAGATAATCCACGCCATAGCGGTTGTTGCCGAAGGCGGCAAGAGACACGCGCGGGATGGCGTCGAGCTTGTTGATGATGTTGTGGATGTTGGGGTATTTCGTGCCGTCGGGATCGACAGCGCTGTCCGCGCCCGCGGCGCACTCGAAGGTGTAGCCGTAGACGTCCTTCTGCGTGGTGTGATATTTGGCGAGGTCGTCCGTGATATCGCCGGCGAGCATATTTGCCACCGCGCCCGCGCGGGAATAGCCGCAGACCCAGTATTTCACCTTTTCCCCGGACTGGACCTGGTCGGCGACGAACTGGTCGAACGTCACCTTCGCCTTGTTGACCGCGTCCCGGAAGCCCTCGTGCTCTCCGGCGGTGCCGAGCGTCAGGTTCGAGGCCCATTCCGCGCCGTAGCCCGCGCCGCGCGCGGCGACGGCAATGAGCTTATACTGCTCGTTCGAGTGTGTCTCAGCGTTCCAGACGGTGATGTCCTTCGCGCCCATGACGATGCCGATGCTGTCCCTGGTGGGGAAGCGGTTGAATTTGTTTTCCGATGCCGGGTCCTCAATGCTGTTCACGGCGATCTCGGTAAAACCGCACTGGCGCAGAAAATCCTCGCCGTTTTTGGAATACAGGGTGTATTCCTCGTCCGTGCCGTTCTTTCCGATCTCCTCGTTCGAGCCGAAGCAGGCCATGGTGAAGTCCATGGACGCCGTGGCGAGGGAGGGATTCTCAAGCTCCGTCCAGTTGAAGGTCTTGTCCCAGTCGGCGTCCTCCGCCGCGGTCCGGATCTTTTCCAGCAGCGCGTCGGAGTAGGACGGGGCGGAGAAGTAATCGTCCGTGTATACGAAGGGCTGCACGTAGTCGCCGCCGTCCAGCTTTTCGCTGTCGTTCATCGCGGTGTAATGGAAGGTGCCGAACTGCGTCGTGCCGACGATGGTGTCGTTCAGCTGCGGCACCGCGCTGTCTGACGGCTCTGCCGTGTCGACCGCGCTTGCGGGAAGCACTGCCATCGGCAGCAGCAGAACCAGCTGCAGCACGGCGAGCAGGCATGCCAGACTTTTTTCCGCATTTTGCTTCATGGTTGCTCTCTCCTGTGTTCTCAATCTTCCGGCGCGCCGAAACGGATGCGGACGCGCCATGCTGTGACAGGCTCCATTCTATCATGATTAATCACAGAAACGCAATAAGAAAACAGAACATTTCAAAAAACTTGTCTATTATTGGACAAAGCAAACCCGCACTGCGCTTGCCGGAGCAGTGCGGGTTGTATTTTTGGGATGATCAGTTTGCAGATCGATAGAGGAAGGTGACGATGTGGGCGCGGGTGCAGTCGTCATCCGGCGCGAAGCGCGTATCGCTCACGCCGTTGGTGACGCCTTTCTCCACTGCCCAGCGGACGGCGGGGGCGAAGTAATCGCTCGCGGCAACGTCGGAGAAGCTGCCGGACGCCATCGCCTGCGGCTCGCCGTTCATGCGCCACAGGAGCGTGACGATCTGACCGCGGGTGCAGGTCAGCTCGGGGCTGAAGGTGTCCTCGCTCGTGCCCTTGGTGACGCCCTCCTTCACAGCCCAGCGGACGGCGTCGGCATACCAGTCGCCATCCGTGACGTCTGTGAAGGGATTCTCAGCATCCTTCACCTCAGGGCAGCCGGCAAAGCGCCACAGGAACGTGACCGCCTCGGCGCGGGTGCAGGCCTTGTCCGGGCTGAAGGTGGTGGGGGAGGTGCCGTTGGTGATCTCCCTGCGCACCGCCCAGTCGATCGCCGCGTGGCTCCAGCTCTCGGCGCTGCGGTCGACGTCGGTGAAGTCTTTGGACGGGCAGTTTTCTTCGCCCCTGCGCACGGTGTAGGCAAAACTGCCCTGCACCGCGCGCTCATAATCGCTCGTGGTCTTCGAGCAGCAGAGCAGCAGCGTATCGCCGCCCTTGAGGGCAATCTCCGCGCTGTTGATCTGCTCCATGCCGGGCTCCGATGTCGGCGTCAGGGAGGGGTGATACTGCACCGTGTCGGGCAGGATGTTGCCGCTCGCCGCGTCGCGGTCAAAGTCCGCGCGCCAGCTGGTGCGTCCGTCCGTCGGCTGCAGCCCCTCCAGATGCAGCGGGAGTTTCTCCGCGCCGTCCGGGAGCGTGATTTCCGCGCGAAGATCGAGAAACGCCGGGAAGCAGACGGCCTGCTGATTTCCGTCAACCGAGACGGTCACGCGCTGGTCAAGGCGCTGCACCATCGCGCCATTGCGCGCCTCGGCGATCAGCACGCCGTCGCCGTCCGCCGAGAGCGCGTCATCCAGCCCTTCGCGGAACTGCACGAGCTTCACGTCCGCCTCCTTCGGCACCGTCAGCGCGCGGTAGCCGCCGGTGTAGTCCTCGTCCAGCGAATCTGCCCACGCCACGCCGAGCTCCGAGATGTGCGAGACGATGATCTGGTCGCCCGCGTATTTCAGCAGCGTTCCGAGATACTGGGAGCCGGAGTTCATCCGGTCATAGAGAAACAGCCGTGTCAGCACCGGGGCGAGGGCGTCCACCGCGGCGTTCACCTCCGCCTCCCGCGCCTTGAAGTTGTCCGACTGCAGCAAAATCGTCTTGAGGACGGTTGCCACATTCTCCGCCATCGACTGCGCGCCGGCTTCCGTCGGCACAAGGTCATAGTTTGCCTTGAGCTTTAAGAGCAGCTGCGCCGCGGGCAGCAGCACGTTCGGGAGGGCGCTCCCGATGCCGGAGAACATGTCGCCCATCGAGGAGCCGGGTCTGCTCAGCGCGGCGGCCGAGAGGGTGCGCAGACCCTCCTCGATGCCGCGCGCCGGATCGCCGTAGTTGCGCCGGTGCGTCATGGGATCGGTGCCCTTGATCGGGGCGGTCGGCGCCGCGGGGTCATAGTCCCACGCCCGCGATGAGACAAAGGCGTCCACAAACTTGTCCAGAAATTCGTCAAGGTAGAGCGACCAGCCCTCGCCGTCCGGATTGCCGATCGGCTCGCCGCGCCACTGGCGGTAGGGCTGCAGACCCTTGCTGTTAAAGTCCGAGACCAGCGCCTGCAGGCTGAAGTTGTAGATCTCCACCGGGCGGTCATAGGGATAGGTCGCGGGGTCGGCGTTTTTCACCACGGGATCGATCTCATTGCCGTAGCCCGGCGCGACCAGCTCCAGCACGCGGAACATGCGCGTGTAATACTCCGCAATGCGGTCGGTGTTCGTGTGGTCGGGGAGGTAGTAATCCACGCCGAGGCGCGCATTGCCGAAGGCCGCGGGCGAAACGCGCGGCACCGCGTCCATGCGGTTGAGGAGGTTGTGGATGTTCGGGAAGACCGTGCCGTCCGGGTCCTCCGTGTCCACCGCCGCGCTCGGGCACTCAAAGGTGTAGGCGTAGATATCCTTTTTCGCGGCAAAATAAGTCTCCGGGGCGGCGGAAATGTCGCCCGCCGCGAGATTTGCCACCGCGCCGCCGCGCGAATAGCCGACGATCCAGTATTTCACATGGTCGTCCGCCGTGACGCCCTGCGCGCGCAGATACTCCCGCAGCGTGTTCAGCACCTTCTGCGCCGAGCGGTCAAAGCCGAGGTGCCGTCCGCTCTGGCCGATCGTCAGGTTGCTCGCCCATTCGCCGGCGTAGCCGCCGCCGCGCACGCCGACGGCGATCAGCGTGCTGGTCTCATTCTCGCTTCCGTTCCAGACGGTGATCTGCTTTTTGCCGAGCACCACGCCGATGCTGTCCTTCGACGGGAAGCGGTTGAACATGTCCTCCGCCGCGGGGTCCTCCACGGCGTTCACGGCGAGCTCCGTGAAGCCGCACTGGGCGAGATAGTCCTCCGCGCACTTGGAATAGTCGCTGAAATCGCCCGCGAGAATGTGCTCGTTCGAGCCGAAGGCCGCCGTCGCGAAATCCGCCGAGGCTGCGGCGAGCGAGACGTCCGGCAGCTCGCGCCAGGTCAGCGCTCTGGCAGCGGGCGCGCGCTCATAGGACGGAGCCGCGAAATAATCGTCCGAAAAGAAGAACGGCTTTACATAGTCGCCGCCCTCCCACTGCGTCTCGCCGTCCGGCGCCGTCACGCCCGAGGCAAAGCTGAACGTGGGGTACTGCACCGCGCCGACGATCGTCTCGTTGAGAACCGGCGTTTGGGCTGTGTCCGCGGCCTGCGCCGTCATTGGCACAAGCAGCGCCAGCTGCAGCACCGCGAGCAGGCATGCAAGCATCCTTTTTGCCATCTGAATCTCCTCCTTATTAAGGGGTATCATCCTGATTATAGCATGCAGCAGGGAAGGGGGCAATACGACAAAACGCCCTGCCTCAAAAAGAGGCAGGGCGATGTGCAGATGAATGTTAATGTCCGAACAGCTGCGTGACGCTGCTGAACAGCCGCTCCACGAACCGGCTGATCAGCTGCTGGATCATGCCGCTCAGATCGGTCGTCGGCTCCGGCGTCGGGGCAGTCTGCGCCTGGAAATCGGCGGCGTAGTGCAGAAGTGATTTTGTGACCATCAGCGAGGACGCCGCGTTCAGCGGCTCCGCCGGCGGGGTGTAAACGCCGCTGAGCTTCACGTTTGTGATCGAGATCATCGCGCTGCCGGCGTTGCGGATGACCACGCTGCCGTCCGGCGCCGGGGTGATTTCATAGTACATGTCGAGCGCGCTCTCAATGGGCAGCGTCTTCATGCCGCTGCCGTCGGTCACGCGCACGGAGCCGCCGTCGGTCAGACTCTCCGGCGCGCTCATGCCGACCATCACTTTTTCGTAGCTTCCCACGATCTGGAACGCCACGCTCTGCCCGCTCGCGAGATAGATCTCGTTCTTCGGGCTGATGGTCGTGTATTCCTCGCTCGCGAGGCTGTAGCTCTCGCCGCTGTCGGTGTAGAACACCGCGGCGTCTTCGATCGTCTCGCTGAGCGTTTCCTCGCTGACGCTGCCGAGCAGCAGCGCGTGCAGATTCACATACTTTGCGTCCTGTTCCGCCTCGGCTTCGTAGGACGCGCGGACGGCGGCGTCGGTCTCGTCCGAGGCATGATAAACGCGGATGCCGTCCAGGCGGTAGTTTGCGCCCGCAATGGCATAGAGCCGGAGGAAATAATCCGTGTTTGCGTCCAGCCCGTCAAAGCTGATGGTGGGGACGTTGTAGCGCGCGGTGTCGGAGCTGCTTTTGACGGTCTTCAGAGCGATGCGCTCACCGAGCTCGCCGTTGTTGTTCTCATAGACCGCGGCCATGACATAGCCGGCGGTATCATCGGTCGTGCAGTAGAGATCGATGCGCGTCCCGCGGAACTGGTACCACAGCACCGTGCCCTCCTCATCCTGATCCAGCCGCGCCGTCTCGCCCGCGTATTCGGCGGGATCGCCGCCCGTCAGCTCGTCGTCGTAATAGATGCTGCTGGCGGGAACGGTCATGCGCGTGGTGCGCGTCGGGATGCTGCGCGCGGTGTCCATCGCAGTCACGGCGCTCGATGCGCCGAGCTGCACGGCGGAGGCGGCGTCCGTCCCTGTGGCAAGACCCGCGTCCGTCTTTCCGTATTCCGCGATCTCGGCCGTCGGCGCCTTGTCGATCAGGAGGGAATACGCATTGGCGTTTTTGCCGTCGAAGGTCGTGATCTCGTCCGCGCCGATGTGCAGCGTGTCTCCCGGGAGAAGGACGTCATCATACCGCGTCAGACTGCTGTTGGCGGCGGTCACGTTCGTGTAGGCGGTGCTCGTCACGCTGCTGTATCCGCTGGCGGGAAGACCCTCAAACTGCTGCTTGCCGGCGGAGACATTGGTGTGCGCCTCTGCGGTCTTGTAGTCCGCGACGCGCACGTCTCCGGCGCTGAACGCGCTGTCGGACGTCACGTCCACGCGGATCTGCAGGGATGCGGGATAGCGGATCACGATGCTGCCGTTCGACTGCGTGCAGGAGATGCGGTCGTCCTTGAGCGTGTCGGCGGCAATCGCGCCGTTTTTCACCTCGGCAACGACGGGCGCCGCGGGCAGGAGCGCATCGTCAATGTCGCCCTCCACCCCGGGGCGGTATTCATACAGCGTCGCGCTGCAGCCCGCAGGCAGCGTCACCGTCCGGCAGCTGCGGTTCATGTGCATCGGGTCGAGCGACTTGATCCACGACATGACGACCTCCTGCTCATGCACGCAGAGGATCTGCCACATGTAGTAGAGCGAGGTGCCGAAGTAGTTGGAGTTGTAGCGCGAGAGCTCGTCGGCATAGAGGTTCACGACCAGCTCCACGAGGTGATCCATGCTGCTCTCAAACTGGGTGCGCGTGATGCCCTGCGGGTCGACGAAATTACCAACCATGTTTCGGATCACATTTTTCACCACGGGCTGTGCCTCTTCAACGAGCACCTCTCTGCGCGAGCGGTTTCGCCAGCTGATCTTGCCGACCCAGGGATCGTTGAAAATGCCCAGCGTCGGGAAGACGTAGGTGCTGGTCGGATAGTTGTAGAAGTTCAGGAACGCCAGACCGACGCCGATGTTGGTCGCCGTGTTGGTGAGACTCAGCTGCTCGCCGACTGCGTCGATCAGCTCGTCCACCAAGCCGAGGAAGGCGGGACCGGAATAGTCCAGCAGATAGCCGAGGACGTTGCGGAAATCGTTCTGGTAGCTTCCGATGAATTTGGTCCGGTTGCTGAGTGCGGAGGTGGTATTGCTGGCTCCGATCTTTCCGCTCCACGCGCCGGACACAACGAACACCTGGATCAGATCGTCGATGAATTCGTCGATGTGCTTTGCCGCTATTTTCTGATTGCTGCCGGTGGCGTCCACTGTGCCGAAATTATCCGCCAGCACGCCGTCGATCGCATCTCCGATCAGCTGCGTCGCCGTGATCGTGCGCACGCGCATCGTGCGGTTGTAGGGATACTGCGAGGGATCGGTGATGTGAATCAGCGGGTCCTCCGTGTAGGCTTCTCCGGCATAGTTGTAAGCGCCGACGGCGATCGTCTGCAGCACATTGCGCATCCCGGTGTAGAACGCCTCGTTCTCCGCCGTGGTGGTGTTTTTGTAATACGGCATGTAGTAATCCACGCCGAGACGCTCATGATTGAAGCTGTCGGGCGAGACCTTCGGCACTGCGTCCATGCCGTTGAGGATGTTGCAGATGTTCTTGTAATTTCGGAAGTTCGCATTGTTGGCTGCCGCTGCCGCGCCCTGCGGACACTCCCATGTGTAGCCGAACACGTCGCGCTGGCGCGTGTGATAGGTGCTCGCAGCGCCGTCCGTCACATAGCCCGCCACGAGGTTCGCCGTCGCGCCCGCGCGGGAGAAGCCTGTGAGCCAGTATTTCGCGTTCTCGGTGATGTTGTGGTCGGCAAGATACTGCCGCACGGAGGCGCAGACCTCCTGCGCCGCGGTGTCGAAGCCCCAGTGACGCCCGTTCGAGGGGAGCGCGCCGGTGGCAAGATCGCCGATCGTGACGTTCGAGGCCCATTCCGCGCCGTAGCCCGCGCCGCGCACGCCCACGGCGATGAGCGTGAAGCTCCGGTTGCTCTGCGTGGAATCGTCCCAGACATAAATGGGCTTGCTCGCGATCACATAGGCGATGCTGTCGTTCGTCGGCGCATGGTTGTAGTCGTATGCCTGAAAATCCGTGAAGCCGCAGGCCGTCAGGAAGCTCCGGGCGTTCTTCGCCTTGTCGGAGTAATCCGTGTTCGCCCAGGTGCGGCTGGTCGCAGTTTTCACGTTGCCCTCGTTGGAGGCATAGGAGGCCACCGCGAAGTCAAACGACGTCGCGGCGAGCGATACGTTCTTGAGATCCGACCACTTCATCGTTGCGCTGTCCGCGTCCGCGTTGATCGCGGAGGGGGAGAACCAGTCGTCGGAATAATAAAATGTGGAGGTATAGTCCACGCCGTCCGAGCCGGCGGCATTGTCGCCGAGGAAGTTGAACGACTGGAACTTCACCGTGCCGACAACGGTCTTGTTCAGCACCGGCGTCTCCGGCTC
>CAMJHX010000019.1 GCA_946405655.1 uncultured Clostridia bacterium | reverse complement strand
ATGATCACATACCAGGTGTTTTTCAGCCCGTCAAACGGCACGCAGCCCGCGTCGATCACAGCCGCGGCCGCGATCACCGCCCAGATGCAGAAGGGAACCAGCGCGCGCCAGCCGCCGGCGACGGCGTACCACTCGCCGATGTAATGATACTCGCCGTTGGCGTCCCTGATGTGCTGGTCGAGATGCGCCTTGTGGCGGCGCCGATGCTGCTCCGCCATCTTATTCGATGCCGCTGAGGTCGTATTCCGCGAGCCACTTTGCGGCCGCTTCGCATACGCCCTTCAGACAGGCGGGCTCAAACGGACTGTCAAGCCCCGCGTTTTTTAAGAGCTCCGTGAACGTCACGCTGCCGCCCTGCTCGGTGTAGGCCATATAGTGCGCCCACGCGTCGGGAAGATCCTTCTGGATGCGCGCCCAGAAGCTCAGCGCCACGGTCTGCGCGAGACAGTAATCGATGTAATAAAACGGCGCCTGATAAATATGCTGCTGCCGCTGCCAGCCCTCGCCCTCGCTGTAGAAGGGAATGTCCCCGTCGAGCTTCATCCACGGCATGTAAATGCCGAGCAGCTCCTTCCACACGTCGTGGCGCTCCCGGGGCGTCATCTCCGGGCGCTCATAGACGATGTGCTGGAAGTGATCCACCATCGTCCCATAGGGGATGAAGGTGAGGGAGCCGGCGAGATGGCTGTAGAGGAATTTGCGCGTGTCGGGGCCGAAGAACTTCTCCGCCCACGGCCAGGCGAAGAACTCCATGCTCATGGAGTGCACCTCGCAGCTCTCCAGCGTCGGCCAGATCGTGCTCGCCGGAACGCGCTTGCGGTTGTACCAGCCCGCGAAGGCGTGGCCCGCCTCGTGCGTCACGGTCTCCACGTCGGAGCTCGTGCCGTTGAAGTTGGCAAAGATAAAGGGAACGTCATAATCGAGGATGCTCGTGCAGTAGCCGCCGCCCTGTTTGCCCTCGGTGGAGAGCACGTCCAGCAGCTCGCCGTCGAGCATTGTGCGGAAGAACACGCTGGTCTCAGGACTCAGTGCGTCATAGAATTCGCGGCCCGCCGCCAGAATATCATCCGGCGTGCCCTGCGGCTTCGGGTTTCCGGAGCGGAAGCGCAGCGCGTTGTCGGCAAAGCTCATGGGATATTCCTTGCCAAGGCGCTTTGCCTGATCGCGGTAGACCTGATCCGCCACCGGCACGAGATATTCGACCACCAGCTTGCGGAAGGCCTCCACGTCCTCCTTGGTGTAGCTGTTGCGCTGCATGCGGTAGTAGCCGAGCTGGGTGTAGCCGTCATAGCCGAGCTTTCTGCCCATCTGATCGCGCAGCCGGGTCAGCTCGTGGTAGATTCGGTCGAGATCCGCCTGATGGTCCTTGTACCACCGGCCCTCGGCCTTCCACGCGGCAAGACGGATCTCGTCGTCCGCGTCATTTTTAAAAGGAGCAAGCTGGCTGATCGTATAAACGCCGCCCCGGAAGGGGATCTGCGCGCTGGCAATCAGCTTGTCATATTCCTGCACGAGCTCGTTTTCCTTCTGCATCTCCGGGATGATCTCCGGGGAGAAGCTTTTGCGCTCAATCTCGGCGTTCGTGAAGATGATCTCGCCGAACTCCTCCGCAAACTCCTTGCGGAAGGGGCTCTCGAGCAGCGCCTCGGTCCACTGCTGCGAATATTCCTGCAGCTCGGGCATTGCGCTGTTCCAGAAGGTCTGCTCCGCGTCGTAAAACTCGTCGCGCGTGTCGATGCTGTGGCGGATGGAGCAGAGCGTTCCCTGCGTGTCGATCCGGCGCTCCAGCCGATCCTCGGCGAGAAACGCCTCGCGCGCCGCGGCATAGTCCTTCGCCGCGCGCAGCTCGGCGGTGAGCTTCTGCAGCTCCGCCTCCGTCGCCTTCAGGTCGGGACGGGAATAGGTCATTTCGGAAAACTTCAATGGAAGTGCCTCCCGGTGTAATACTTTAAATGAGTGTCAGGGTCAATCGCTGTGCTTGAATGCGTCGATGACGGTGAGCACCGCGTTCAGCTGCCAGTCGGTCAGACCGGACACGTCCGCCGTCTTCTGATTCTTCACGCCCAAAAGATAGTCCGTCGTAACGCCGAAAAACGCGGCCAGCGTGATGACCATATCCAGAGTGGGGTACCCCAGCGCGTTTTCATACTTGCTCACGACGGCCTTGCTCAGGCCGACGCGTTCTCCCAGCTCCTTCTGCGTCAGCCCGCGGGCAACGCGCAGCGATCTGAGATTTTCACCGAAGGCGGTATAAAGCACAGCATATCACCTCTATGATATTTTAACGCATTACGGTATTCTATTCATAGATTTCTGTAAATGTTTCGTTGAAAACTACATTCTGAGACATACAATTTTCACATTTCGTGTAAAATCCTCCCAAAAAGACGAAAACCATCCTTCGGAATTACCCAAAGGATGGTTTTCGTCACAGATTCAGATTTCGCTGACGAGGTTGTTGACCCAGCGCCTGCTCTTTACGAGGAAGAAGCCGGTGGTGCATTTGATCAGCTCCAGCGACTGCACGAGGATGTACATCGGCAGAATCGCCAAATCGGTATGGCGCGAGAGCACAAACGCCAGCGGGATGCAGACGCCCCAGACGAACGCGCTGTCAAACAGGAAGGTGATGAGCGTCTTGCCGCCGGAGCGGAGCGTGAAGTAGCACCCGTTCGTAAAGGCGAAAAACGGCATCATCACGCTCGTCACGATCAGAAGCTCCTCCGCCAGACGCCGCACCACGTCCGTGGTGTTGTAGAGCCGCGGGATCAGCGGGGAGATGAGCGCCATCACCGCGCCGACGCCGCAGCAGAGCGCCACCGCGAAGGCGATCAGCTTTCGGTCCTCCTCCACCGCCTGCTGCAGCCGCCCCGCGCCGAGGTGCTGCCCGACCACGATGCTCACGGTCGTGCCCATCGCGAAGAACGCGCAGAAAAAGAGGTTCGACACCGTGCTCGAAATGTTCATCGCCGACACGACCTCGAGCCCGCGCAGGGAGTAGCACTGATTCAGCGTCGTCATGCCGCTCGACCAGAGCACCTCGTTGATGAGCAGCGGCATGCCCATGATCGCCATCTTTTTTGCCAGCTCCAGCGGCACGCGGATCGAGCGGTAGGCGCCCCGGATGAACCGGCAGCGCTCCGTGTGCCGATGCGTCCAGATCGCCACGATCAGAAACTCCACCACGCGCGCCAGCACCGTCGCGATCGCGGCGCCGCGCACGCCCATCGCCGGCGCGCCGAGCTTGCCGAAGATCAGGATGTAGTTGAACACGAGGTTCACGCCCACGGCGATCAGCCCCGCGCGCATCGGCACCATCGTCTCGCCCGTCTCGCGCAGCGTGCTCGCGTAGACCTGCACCGCCGCGAAGGGGAGCATCTGCCAGAGCATCACGGCGAGATAATCCTGCCCCTGCCGCAGCGTCTCCATGAGATCCAGCCCCGCGTCGCCCTCGTGCAGGAAGAGGGAGATGAGCCTCGTTCCGCCGAGCGTCAGCACCAGCAGACCGACTGCGGTCGAGACCACGCCGACGTACCACTTCGCCCGGAACGTGTGGCGCACGCCGTCGTCGTCCTCGCGCCCGAAAAACTGCGCGGTGAAGATGCCCGGCCCCGCCATGCCGCCGAAGATGCAGAGGTTGAAGACGAACAGCAGCTGGTTCACGATCGCCACGCCGCTCATCGGCTCCGTGCCGATCTGCCCGACCATAAGGTTGTCGAGGAGACTGACGAAGTTCGTGATCACCTGCTGGATCAGCACCGGCACCATCACGGCGAACACCCGCCGGTAAAACGCCCGGTCTCCGATGTATTTTTCCCGAAAAGTCATGTGCAAGAGTCCTTCATATGATATGTATGCGGATTATAGCACAGGCAGGGGATAAAAGTAAATTGGAGGATGGACAAAAATGTCCATCCTCCAAA
Organism: uncultured Clostridia bacterium; assembly: GCA_946405655.1. Classification (GTDB taxonomy): domain Bacteria; phylum Bacillota; class Clostridia; order Oscillospirales; family Oscillospiraceae; genus CAG-103. The sequence goes on along the minus strand of CAMJHX010000019.1, from coordinate 8,476 downwards.
GGATTTTGCTTGGGAATCTTACTTCACCATGTCTCTGAACAGGAAGGTCACGATCTGCGCGCGGGTGCAGGTGCCTGCCGGCTCGAAGGTGGTCGCGGTCATGCCGTTGGTGATGCCGTTTTCGACCGCCCAGAGGATCGCGTTGTAGGCGTAGCCCTCCTTCACGTCGGAGAACGGGTTGACCGTGCTCGTCGGCGCGGGCTGGTTCTCATAGCGCCAGAGGAAGGTCACGATCTGCTCGCGGGTGCAGGTTGCCTTCGGGCTGAAGGTATCCTTGCTCGTGCCGTTCGTGATGCCCTTCTCAACCGCCCAGAGGATCGCGTCGTAGGAATAGCCCTCCGTCACGTCGGTGAAGGGGTTCTCGGTCGTGGTGGGCTTCGGCTCGCCGGCCGCGCGCCACAGGAAGGTCACGACCTGCTCGCGGGTGCAGGCGTCCTCGGGTGCGAAGAGGGAGTCGGTCTTGCCGGTGGTGATGCCCTCGACGAACGCCCAGTCGACCGCCTCATGATACCAGCTGTCGGGACCGCGGTCCACGTCGGTCAGCTGCTTGCTCGGGCAGTTGTCGCCGCCGTCGCACTTGCCGGGATCCACGGGCGGCTCCGCAGCGGGCTCGGCTGCGATGACCGCGCGGTTGAAGGCAAAGTCAAGCGCCTGAAGCGAGACCTTGCTGACGTCGAAGTTGCCGCTCTCAAAGAGCGCCTTGTTCGCGTCGTTCTTGTCGAGCACCAGATCCTTCACGTCGATCTGCGCCTCGCAGGAATTGCCGGTCACGATCACGTTCACATCGCCGACCATCACGCCGTTGTAATACACGGCCACGGCCTGGATGCCGCCCTCATCGGTGAGCGCCACGTTCCAGACGCCGTCATCGGAGATGGCGTTCACGACGGCCTTCGGCGCGGTCGTGTCGACCTTGAAGTTCATCTCGAAGGTCTGGCCGTTGTCCTTCAGGCTCTGGAGCACCTCGGCAGCGTCGGGATCGGAGGTGTGGCCCTTCAGATCCTTCAGATACTGATACTCGGTGATCGCGTAGACCTTGTAGGTGTATTCGCCGTCGGCAACAACCTTGCCGTCAGCGCCCTTGCCGTCCCAGCCCATCGTGTGGCTGTAGGGGCCGTCCTGCGTCTGGGCGATCTGCTGCACGAGCAGGCCGTCGTTCTGGTAGGCGAGGAAGTAATCGTAGTCCGGGCCGACGGTGGCGACCACATTGCCCTCGGCGTCCACGATCTCCACGCACAGCGCCTTGGCGTGGCGCAGCAGCGCGAGGTTCGCGAACAGGCAGTCGTCGAAGCCGTCGCCGTTCGGGGAGAAGGCCGCGAAGTCGCCGGAGAACAGGCCGGCGTCGGCGAGGTTCTTCACATAGCTGCGCACACGGGCGTAGCTGCCGTTCTGATAGAAGTCAGGCAGCGCCGTGCCGCTGAACTGGTTGGCGCCCAGCAGCGCCTCGGTGCCGTCGGGCAGGTAGGTCGCAAGACTCGTCACGGCGTAGAGCGGGTAATCCAGATCCGCCGTGGTCTTCTCGCTGTAGTCATCATAGATGCTGTCAAAGTCGAAGATCGGGGCCTGGTTCCAGTCGCCGCGGAAGCCCATGTAGGGGATGGAGACGTTCTCGTTGGCTTCGCTGCTAAAGAAGATGAAGCCTTCGAGGAACATGCCGTTCGGCCAGTGCGCGTCGAGCGTCTTCATGGTGTCGGCGTTGAGCTGAACGGTCACGGTCACGACGGTGCTGCTCTTGGCGGGCACGGTCACGCTCGCCGCCTCAAAGCCCTCGGCGGCAAACTCGTTGATGTTCTTACCGGCGGAGACCGTCGCGTCGCCGGAGACGCTCCCCACGGTGATCACCGCGTCATTGAAGGAGAAGGCGTTGTTGTCCGCGCCGCCCGCAATGACGTCGCGTCCCGCGTTCTCCACGGTGGCGTCGGTCTGCACGTTCGCCTTCACGGCGAAGGTGCGCTCGGCGTCGTTGTAGTTTTCAAGGGTGAAGGTGATATCGAAGGTGTCGCCCAGCTTGTCGAAGAGGTCGACCTTCGTGCGCGGCGCTTCGCCGGTCACAGGATCGTAATCCACATTGCTGTGGAGGACAACCTTGCTCTTGGTGATGTCGCCGATCTGCGGCATGCCGGCGCCCTGACGGCGCGGGGAGTGATAGGCGTCCGCCTTGAAAGCGTCGGCCTCCTCGGTGTACTCGGTGTGCGCGCGCTCATAGACCTTGGTGTTGCTCGCGACCAGCTGGTTGACCAGGTTGGAGTACTCCTGCGTGCCGGGCTTCACGCCGAACACGTCAAGGTTCGCGTCCACGTACTGCTGCACGGGGATGAAGCTGCCGCACATGTTCGGGGAGGCCATCGAGGTGCCGCTCATGGTGGCGAGCGCGGTGTCGGAGCTCGCGCCGGCGGACCAGATGCTGCCGCCCGGGGTCATCACGTCGGGCTTGAGGTTCAGCGCCTCGGTCACGCCCCAGCTCGTGAAGCTGGAGGGGCCGGTGTCCTTGCTCTCGGACACGGTGTCATTCACATAGTCCTCGCTCGCGAAGGAGACCATCACGGTGCCCTCGGCGACCGCCGCCTGCAGCGCAGCGCCGCCGGCGTTCGGGGAGATCATGCCGAAGGAGGGCATGCCCTCGAAGATCTGCGCGGCGGAGAGCGCGGAGGCTCTGTTCTGGCTGTTGATCATCACCAGCGCGGCAGCCCCGGCCTTCAGGCAGTTCTCGCCCTTCTCAAGGTAGGTGAGATCGCCGCGGGTCACGAGCGCGGCCTTGCCGGCGAGCGCGCCCTCGAGCGTCTCGGCGCCGGTGGCTTCGAGAATCTCGGCCTCGGACGCAAGACCCACGTCCACCAGCTCGTAGGAGCCGGGAGCGGCCTGAGCGAGCGCCACGGCGTTGTTGTCGTTGATGGCGGCGATGGTGAGATCGAGCGCCTCGCCCTCCGCGTCGGTGAAGGTCGCGGTGGTGCGCACGCCGTACTGCACGTAGCCCGCGCCGGCGGCGGAGGCGACGGTCATCGGGCCGAACATGGAGCCGGAGAAGCCGACGGAATACTTATTCGGCAGGATCGTGGTGCCGGCGTTGACCATCGAGCTGTTGCGGATGGTGCGCGCCGAGTTGCCCGCAGAGACGGCCACGGAGATGCCGGCAGCCTGCGCGCGGTTATAGGCCTTCTGGTAACCGCCCTGGGCATAGGACTGCATCGTGGAGAAGCCGAAGTCAATGCCGAGGGAGAGGTTGAAGGAGTTCGCGCCGAGCGTCACGGCGTCATCGAGCGCCGCGAACACGGCCTCGTCGGACTCCTGCGCGAAATCGTCATATTCGGAGAAGATCTTGAAGAACATGATCTGCGCGTCCTTGGCGGCGCCGCGGACGTCGCTCACGAAGTCGGGGCCGCCGTTGCCGGCAGCGATGCCGGACACGTGCGTGCCGTGGGAGGAGGTGTCGCCGTCCCAGACCTCGAGATCGCCGTCAAAGTAGTCGACAGCGAAGGGAACCTTGTCGTTGTGCCAGAAATCACCGGCGGCGATGGCGGCCTGCGTCGCCTCGTCAAAGCCGGTCTCCTCGCGGCCGTGGAACCAGGAGCCCCAGTCGGAGTTGAAGAGGTTGATGGTGTCCTTGTTGGCGTTGATGCACTCCAGCAGACCTTCCTTGGTCTTGAAATTGCCGGGCTTGGCAGCCGCAATCTCCGGATCCATGTAGTTGAAGAGCGCGTGGGTGTGGCGCAGGGAGCTGTCGAAGATCGCAACGACCTTGCCCGCGCCGGAGTAGCCCTCTTCCCAGGCCTCCTCGAGATCCAGCTGCATGATCGAGCCGGAGTCGGACAGCGCGAGATCCGCCGCCTCCACCTGCTCGTGCTCCTGCCAGTCCTTGTCATACATGTAGGTCTGGCACTCATAGACGTTCAGCACGCCCTCGATCGCTTTGATGGCGTCGATGTCCTTGCGCTGCACGGTGGCAGCAAAGCCGTTGAGGATGTTGGTGTAGTGATAGCGGAAGCCCGCCTCGCTGTTGACGGCGGAGATCTGCGCCGCCACGTTCTCGTGCTGCTGCACGAGCTGTTCGCGGTAGGCGGCCACCGTCTTGTCGGCGGAGAAGCCCTTGCTGCTCTGCTGGAAGGCGGCAACAAAGTCGTCTCTGTCGAGGGTGGTCTCGCCGTCGAGTTCGACGATCACGGTGACCCATTCGTCCGGGTCGACCGCCACGGCATTTTCCTGCGCAGTGTAGGCGCAGCGGATGTCCGTGTCCGCGGCGCCGTCCGCCTGCACCGCAAAGGCGGCGGCGGGGAAGATGCCGAAGACCATCAGCAGCGTCAGGATCAATGCCACATACTTCTTGGTTCTGTTCATCTCATGCATCCTTTCTCTTGTTTTTGGCAGCGCCCGCCGCTCCGTCGGCAAACGCTCCCGGTCCAATGAAAACCCGAAAATTTCCACGTGTCACATTTTAGCGCATTAAATGGATTGAGTCAATAGAATTCCGGCAACAAAACGGATACATTAATGACATTCCGGACAGGCTGTCCACTCTGTACAAGTTCAGCGGCTGGTTGACAATTTTGTGCACCTATTTATAATTATGGTATCGAACTGGTTTGGGAGGAATACCTATGCCGCTGCAAATCATCCGCAACGACCTCACCCGTATGGCGTGCGACGCCGTCGTGAACCCCACGGACGAGCAGCTCTCCGGCAGCGGAGGGCTCGATGCGCAGCTTCACCGGGCTGCCGGCCCTGCGCTTGACCGCGCCTGCGCCGCGCTCGGCCGCTGCGAACCCGGCGAGGCAGTGCTCACCGAGGGCTTTGATCTGCCGTCCCGATCTGTCATCCACACCGTCGGTCCCCGTTGGATCGACGGCGATCACGGCGAGCGGGAGACGCTCGCGTCCTGCTACCGCGCCGCGCTCGCGCTTGCGCTGGAGCAGAACCTGTCCTCCATCGCCTTCCCGATCATTGCCGCCGGAACCTTCGGCTTCCCGAAGGCGGAGGCGCTCGAGATTGCCGTGCGTGAGATCCGCGCCTTTCTTTCGGAGCATGAGATGGAGGTTTTCCTCGTCGTCTTCAACCGCGAGTGCTATGAGATCAGCGCCGAGCGCCATGCGCGCGTGCAGAGCTTCATCGACCAGACCTATGTCGATGCACGCACAGGGCTGCTGAATCATCGCCGGAGCGAATCTGCTCCCGTTTCCTTTGAGCAGGCAGTCTTCTCCTCCCGCGATGAAGCGCCGTCCGCGCCCGCCGCGCGCCCTGCGTCCAGACCCGCACGCCCTCAACGGCCGCGCCCGTCCGCGCAGGCGGAGGACCTTTTCCGCCCGGACCGCGCGCTGGACGAGACGTTTTCCCAAATGCTCCTGCGCAAGATTGACGAGAGCGGCATGACCGACGCCCAGTGCTATAAAAAAGCCAACGTCAGCCGCAAGCTCTTTTCTAAAATCCGCAACGATCCCTATTATCGTCCGAGCAAGCCCACAGCCGTCGCGTTCGCCCTCGCGCTGGAGCTGGATCTCAATGAGACGCGCGAGATGCTCATGAAGGCGGGCTTCGCGCTCTCGCATTCCCAGCGCTTCGATGTCATCATCGAATACTTCATCCGCGAGCGGGTTTTTGACGTGCTTGTCGTCAATGAGACGCTCTTCGATTTTGACCAGCAGCTGCTCGGCGGCTGCTGAGCGAGCGAAAAAGAAAATTGACAGCGCTTTCCCGCGTGCGATATAATATACAAGTTATTTTTGCAAAGGGAGAACCGAAGCATGGAGAAAAACAGCACAAGATACGGTCTTCTGGGCGACGCCAGACGCCTGGGCGAGATTCTCGCCGTCGCGGGGAAGTATAAGGTCACGCAGGGGCTCACGCCGGAGAAGGTCTGCAATATCTTCAAGGATCTCGGCACGGCCTTCATCAAAACCGGCCAGCTTCTGAGCCTGCACCCCGAGGTGCTGCCGAAGGCGTACTGCAAGGAGCTCGAGAGCCTGCGCAACGCCGCGCCCGCGCTCACGACCGTGCAGATCCGCGAGATCATCTCCGAGGAATACGGCCGCCCGTGGAACGAGCTGTTCCAGCGCATTCTGCCGTTCCCGATCGGCTGCGCCTCCATCGCGCAGGTGCACGAGGCGATCCTGCTCGACGGGACGCACGTCGCCGTCAAGGTGCAGCGTCCGGACAGCTATCAGATGATGGAGCAGGACATCCGTCTGCTCAAGAAGGCGCTGAGCGTTCTCAAGATCAAGCAGCTCGAGAGCATCATGTGGTTCCTCAATAACGCGCTCGACGAGACCTGGCGCGTCGCGCAGCAGGAGATGGACTTCTACAAAGAGGCCGAGAACATCGAGCGGCTCGGCAAGATCCTCGAGCCGATGGCCTTTGCCACCGTGCCGAAGGTCTATCATGAGTACACGCGCAAGAACGTCCTCGTCATGGAATACATCGACGGCATTGAGATCAGCGACCATGCCGCGCTCAAGGCCGCGGGCTATGATCTCAGCGAGGTCTGCCAGAAGCTCATCCGCAGCTACATCAAGCAGTGGGCGGAGGATCTCTTCTTCCAGGCGGATCCGCACAGCGGCAACCTCGCCGTGCGCGACGGGCAGATCGTCTGGCTCGATCTCGGCATGATGGGTCTGCTCACGGAGCAGGAGGCCAACGCCCTGCACCACTGCATGCACGGCATCTGGAAGAACGACGTCATGGAGTTCACCGAGTGGGGTCTCGTCCTCATGGGCAAGGACCCGAACTCGCCGTTCAAGAACGATCTCGCGCGGGACTTCACCGCCTTCCTCGATAAATACCGCGTCCAGAGCATCCACGAGATGAACGAGACCGGCGATATCTTCGTGGAGCTGTTCAACATCACGCTCAAATACAACGTGGAGATCCCGGTGAACCTCACCATGTACGGCCGCAGCCTCCTCGTCATGGAGGGCACGGTCTCCAACCTCGATCAGCAGACCGACCTTGCCGACATCATCGGCAAGCACCTCGCCGCCTACGCCATCGGCGACGGCGTCGCGGGCAGGGTCGCGAGAAAGCTCAGCCACAACAAGCTCATCTCCGGCGGCAGGCTTCGCTGCAACGCCTACGAGCCCGCGCCCGAGGACGAGGTTCCGGATGAGCAGCTGCTCACCGCCGAGGAGTACCAGATCCTCGCCGAGTCCGGCTCCGATGTGTGGACGAGCGAGACATAAATGACAATTGATTGAGAGTGGAACGTGGAGAGTTGAGAGTGGAGCTTCCTGAGCCGTGAGTCTGTGCGGGATTCTGACCATCTCGTAATCTCCACTCTCCACTCTCAACGCTTCACTCTTGCATTAAAATGCCGCCTCCTCCCGTGCAGGGAAGGGGCGGTTTTACGTATTTTAAAATAAGTCAGAAAACAAACAAACTGTGCAAAATAATTCATTTTCCGCAAAATATCTTGTCACAATTTGTTACGCATGCTATAATATCCAAGCTATCTGGAAAAAGGAGGAATTTTTATGACGAAAACCAGAAAGTGTCTGGCTTTTGTGCTTGCACTGGTGATGGCCTTCAGCCTCGCCTGCATTCCGGGCCTGGCATATGGCAAGGATGAATACAACATCCAGAAGTACGTGGCCTTTGGCGACAGTGTCGCTTCCGGCATGAACAACGAACAGCGCCCGCTCTATGAGCAGGTCTTTGACGAAAACGGCGAGCCCGTCCTGAACGAGGATGGCGAGCCCACCTACGTCGAGATCCTCGGCTCCACGGATTACGGCTATGTCGGCCGCGTCTCCGCGGCGATGGGTCTGGATCTGCACGGCGGCGGCGCCGTCAGCTGGGCGCACACCGGCATGCGCGTGAAGGACATTCTCCACGAGATCAAGGCCGATACCGTGGATTACACCGACGATCTGATCTACCCCGCCACCTTCCACACCACCGGCTTTGACGCCTACCGCGAGCAGATCCGTCAGGATATCCGCGAGGCCGATCTCATCACGCTGAACGTCGGCTCCAACGATATCTTCACGAGCCCCCTGACCTACGCCGCCTATGAGTACGCCGCACGCGTGGCCGCCGGCGAGGATCTCGCCTCCCAGGGCATCATCGGCAAGATCAACAAGCTGCTGCCGAGCCTCGCGGATCTCACCGCCGGCACCACCACCGAAATGGGTCTTTTCGGCCAGCTGCTGAGCCCCGAGTATTCCGGCTTCATGGAGATCTTCCTGCCGAAGTGCTTTGAGGGCTATGCCAGGCTGAAGGAGACCTATCCGCAGCTTCTCAAGGAGCTGCGCGAGCTCAATCCCACCGCGCAGATCATCACCATCGGGGTGTTCAATCCTGTCCATGCCATCAACATCATCGGCGGCGACGTGATCACCTTCGGCAAGATCGCCGACAACGTTCTCCTCCCGATGAACAGCTACATCGCCCGTGTCTCCGCGCAGTACGGCTGCACCTATGTGGACGTCGTCGACGTTCAGACCGACAGCTCCGTCCACCCGACCGACGCCGGCTATGACGACATGACCGCGCG
>CAMJHX010000018.1 GCA_946405655.1 uncultured Clostridia bacterium | reverse complement strand
TACATGAGGAACATCTTCGCCCAGGAATCGAGGTCGAAGTAGTTCTGATAGTTCTCGGAGTCGAAGTCCTCAAGGGCATTCCACGCCTCGGTGAAATACGCCTCGATCTCGGCAGGGCCGACGCCGGCGTCCGCCGCGTCGTCGCCGATGTCCTTGATGGTCATCATGTTATAGTAGCCGTCATCGTTGAGCGTGTCGCCGATGGCGTACATGCCGGGGATCTTGAACTGCGGATCCTCGGAATCGAGATAGTTGTCGTTCTCGAGGTGGTAGCCGCCCTTCGGCGCTTTATAGTCGCTCTTCGGCGTCATGAGATAGTTGCCGAGATACTCGCCGTTCATCCAGATGTCGACAAAGCGGCTCTTGAGGCCGATGCCGAGCTGGCTCGCCAGATCCATGGCGATCTTGTTGCGGATCAGAGAATTGTCAAAGTAGTTTGCGAGCAGGGACCACTTCTTGGCCTTGACGCCGTCGATGAACTCGACGTTCGCCTTCTTCTCAAAGTCGTACTTCTTATAGAGCGTGATGTTATAGGGTTTCTTCGGCAGACCCCAGGTGGAGTTGCCGCGGCCCTTGATGCTCACGGGGTTATCCGCGCCGTCGAAGCGCACGTTGCCGTAGCAGGGGGTCTCGTGCGTCTCGTCTTCGTTCATGGCGTCGATGGTGCCCATTGCCTCATCGAGCTCGAGGAACATGGGCTCGACGTCCGCAGAGCCCTTCACGGTCTTGACCGTGAGATAGGCAAAGGCATAGCCCTTGGTGATCTTGTAGGTCACGCTCTCGCCCGCGGGGGCGACGGGGGCGGTGCCGTTTTCATAGACAACGCCGTCCTTGGAGACGGTGATGCCGGTATCCTCCCAGGCAAAGCAGAGCTGGGAAGCATCGGTCTTGCCGGGCAGATAGAGCGTGCCCGCCGCGCCGACGAGATCGAGCTTGACGTCCACGCGGCCGGCGAGACCGGCGGCCTCGTTCTTTTCCACATAGAGCCGGGAGTTGAAGACGTCCGAAATGTTGCTCTCCTTCGGCTCCATCTTCACTTCGGCTGAGCTCTCAGCCAGCACAGGCAGCGCGTCCGTCTCGGTCTCGTCCACGGCAAGAGCCATGCCCGAGAAGAGCGAAACAAACATGCACACCAACAACAATACAGACAGTGTTCTTTTCATAGCGTTCCTTTCCCTCTTAAAAAACGTCCCATTCCGTCTCGCTGTGCGCAACCGGCCAAATACTCAACAAGCCTCCCGAAAACATGTTGATTAACAAATATATTTGGAAAATGCCGGCTGCTCCCAAATAATAAATGCGTTACCATAATATACGAAACTGCCCCAAAAAGCAAGGTCAAACCGGGGTTTTCTCCGTCTTGACGGACGTTTAAGGGACAAGTTGTCACAGAGGCAGTGCGTTGTGACACCCGTGAAAGAACCGGTGTCCAAACACCGCGCGGCAGCATTGACCGGGACCGATATAAAATATTGCCGCCTGTCCGAAAAAATATCTCATTTTTGACGTATTTCTTTTCTGTCGTGCGATTGAATATGCGGGCGTTTCGTGAAGCGCTCCTTACATCTCCACTCTCAACTCTCCAATTTACTTTTCCCCTCCCGTATGGTAAAATATGATGATTGTCATTTACAAGGAGCATCATCATGAATCCATCCAGTTTTTTTGCGCTGGTCAGCCGCATGAAATACATCTCCCGCTGGGGGCTGATGCGAAACGCGATCCCGGAGAACGTGCAGGAGCACAGCCATGAGGTGGCGGTCTTCGCCCACGCGCTCGGCGTGATCCGGCGGGACGTGCTGGGGCAGGCATCCGACGTGAACGCCCTCGCGGTGCAGGCACTTTTCCACGACGCGAGCGAGATCTTCACCGGCGACCTGCCGACGCCGATCAAATATCACAACCGCGAGATCACGAGCGCCTACCACGAGGTGGAGCATCTGGCGGTGGAGAAGCTGATCGCCCTCCTGCCGGGCGAGATGCAGAGCGCCTATCGCGAGGCGACGCGGGAGGACCCGCTCGTGAAGGCGGCGGACAAGCTCTCGGCGTACGTCAAGTGCATCGCCGAGCGCCGCGCGGGGAACGACGAATTCCTCGCCGCCGAAAAGCAGACGCGCGCCGCGCTCGAGGGCATGGCGCTGCCGGAGGTCGATTATTTTCTCGAACACTTCGTCGGTGCGTTTGAACAGTCGCTGGACGAATTCGACACGATGTGAGGAGGATGAGCATGAGAGCCATTGTCACCGTCATCGGAAAGGACCGCGTGGGCATCATCGCCTCGGTCACGAATCTTTTGAGCCGGCACGGCGTGAACGTGCTGGACATCAGCCAGACCGTGCTGCAGGAATACTTCACCATGATCATGCTGGTGGACGCATCCCGGTGCGAGGTGCCGTTCGCGGAGCTCGCGACGCTGCTGAAGGACGCGGGCGAGGAGATGGGCATGCAGATTCGAGCCCAGCGCGAGGACGTTTTCAACGCCATGCACCGCATCTGAGGGACTGCCATGATTCAAAGACATGAAATTCTGCAGACGATCCAGATGATCGATCAGCAGCATCTGGACATCCGCACGATCACGATGGGCATCTCCCTGCTCGACTGCGCGGACACGGACATCGACCGCAGCTGCACGAAGGTCTATGACAAGATCTGCCGCCTCGCGGGAAACCTCGTGAAGACGGGCGAGGATCTGGAGGCCGAGTTCGGCATCCCGATCGTGAATAAGCGCGTGTCCGTGACGCCGATCGCGCTGGTCGGCGCGGGCACGGGCGCGAAGAGCTATGTCCCCTACGCGAAGGCCCTCGACCGGGCGGCGAAGGAGATCGGCGTGAACTTCCTCGGCGGCTTTTCCGCGCTCGTGCAGAAGGGCATGACGGAGGCCGACCGCGTGCTGATCGCCTCGATCCCGGAGGCGCTGGCAGAGACGGAGCTCGTCTGCTCGAGCGTGAGCGTCGGCTCCACGCGCGCGGGGATCAACATGGACGCCGTGCGCGAGATGGGCCATACCATCAAGCGCGCAGCCCAGCTGACCGCAGACCGCGGCGGCATGGCCTGCGCCAAGCTGGTCGTGTTCTGCAACGCGGTGGAGGACAACCCCTTCATGGCGGGCGCGTTCCACGGCGTGGGCGAGCCGGAGTGCGAGGTGCACGTCGGTGTATCGGGCCCGGGCGTGGTGGAGCACGCGCTGCGCGCCGTGCGCGGCGAGCCCTTTGACGTTGTGGCGGAGACGGTGAAGAAGACCGCCTTTCGCATCACGCGCATGGGGCAGCTCGCGGCGCAGGAGGCGTCCAGTCGGCTCGGCGTGCCGTTCGGCATTGTGGATCTCTCCCTCGCGCCGACGCCCGCCGTGGGCGACAGCGTCGCCGCGATCCTCGAGGAGATGGGGCTTGAGAGCGTCGGCGCGCCGGGCACGACCGCTGCCCTCGCGCTTTTGAACGACGCGGTGAAAAAGGGCGGCGTGATGGCGTCATCCCACGTCGGCGGGCTCTCGGGCGCGTTCATCCCCGTGAGCGAGGACGCCGGCATGATCGCCGCGGCGCGCGCCGGAAAGCTCACGATCGAGAAGCTCGAGGCGATGACCTGCGTCTGCTCCGTCGGGCTCGACATGATCGCCGTCCCCGGCGACACGACCGCCGAGACGCTCTCCGCCATCATCGCGGACGAGGCCGCCATCGGCATGGTGAACAACAAAACCACCGCCGCCCGGCTCATCCCCGCGCCGGGGAAGACCGTGGGCGACACGGTGGATTTCGGCGGGCTGCTCGGCACGGCGCCGGTCATGCCGGTGAACCAGTGCAGCCCGAAGGAGTTTATTGCAAGAGGCGGACGCATCCCCGCGCCGCTGCACAGCCTGAAGAACTGATCGTAGGGCGGGCACCCGTGGCCCGCCGCTTACAACGCCGCAGATACGGCGGGGCACAGGTCCCCGCCCTACAGGAAAGGAATCATTTGTTTATGGTACAGGAAAAAATGGATCGCATCAGCGAGCTGACGCGCATTTCGCGCGAGCGGGAGCTGACCGAGGCGGAAAAGACCGAGCGCCAGGCGCTGCGCGAGGAATATCTCGCCGAATGGCGCCGCGGCACCTTGGAGACGCTCGAAAGCCTCCGCATCGAGAAGGAAGACGGCACGATCGTCCCGCTGCCGAAAAAGAAGAAATAAAAGTTCATCAATCATTTCATCGCTCATTCGGATGGAAGAATGAGCGATGAAATTTTATGCATTCCGCAAAAGTTGCTGTTGGGGCGGTGCGTCCCGTCGTAGGGGTCGGCGTCCCCGACGACCCGCGCGGTTCGGGGGGATCAAATAGTCGATCCCCGGCGAATCCGCGTTTTGTTCGATCCGGTTGTAGGGCGGGTTGCGTCAGCGCCCGCCTGTGAGATTCTGCTTTTGGTAAGAGGCGGGCGCTTCGCAACCCGCTCTACGACGAATGGCTGACAATTGCGGATTCGCCGAAAAACGGCGCTGCATTCAAATCGTTCTGCAGGGTCGTCGGGGACGCCGACCCCTACGTAGGAAGCGCGCAGCAGGAAGCACCCCTCATCCACCGCTGACGCGGTCCCCCTTCCCCCGAGGGGGAAGGTTTTGGAGCGGATAACAATCGCAGAGAAAACCCCGGCTCAAAGAGCCGGGGTTTTGGTTTTTATTCGGTTCTCAGCGCTTCGACCGGGTCCTTCTTCGCGGCGCTGCGCGAGGGGATGACGCCGGCGACGAGCGTGAGCATCATGCTGATGAGGATCAGGATGACGGCGACGAGAAGCGGGAGCTTCGCGCCGAGGGTGGCGATGCCGGTGAGCTTGTGCAGGACGGCATTGATCGGGATGCAGAGGAGATACGTGACGAGCACGCCGATGAGGCCGGACACGAAGCCGATGATCATGGTCTCGGCGTTGAACATGCTCGAGACGTTCTTCTTCGACGCGCCGATGGCGCGCAGGATGCCGATCTCCTTCGTGCGCTCCTGCACGGAGATGAGCGTGATGACGCCGATCATGATGCTCGACACGATCAGCGAGATCGCGACGAAGGCGATTAGGACATAGGTGATGGCGTTGATGATCGTGGTGACGCTGCTCATGAGCACGCCCGTGATGTCCGTATACTGGATGACCTGATCGTCGTTGCCGGCGGCCTCCATCTCCTCGTTATACCGGTCGAGGAAGGAGATGAAGCGCTCCTTGGCCTCAAAGTCCTTGAGGAAGACGGAGATCTGCGCGGGCTCAGCCGTATCGGCATAGCCGAGCGCCTGGAGGTTTCCGGCGGCGGTGGCAGCGGAGTTGCCGCGCGCGATCGCCTGCATGAGGCGCGTGAGATCATCCTGCGTCATGTTGAACTGGAACGCCTGCGCGAGCGCGCCCGCGTCCACCTGCATGGCGGAGGCCATCTGCTGCATCATGTCGCCCATGCTCTGCGCCATCTGCGCCTGCGCGGACGCCTGGCTGAGCTGCTGCGCCATCTGTCCGGCGGCGGCGGTGATCGCGGCGGAGCCGGTATACTGGCTGACGGCGGAATCGATCGCGCCGGAGGTGATCGGCGCGCCGCCGGAGGTGCTGCCGGTCATGCCATACTGCTGCATGAGCTGCGCGAGCGTGGCGGGGTCCATGTTCTCAGGCATGGAGGGATCGATCCCGGCGGGGAGATCGCTGATATCAAAATCCGGCGGCAGCGTGGGCTGCGAGGCGGCGGCGACGTAGCTCGTGACCAGCCCCGCGAGCATCGGCTGGAACATCTGGTTCAGCGCCGACTCCGGGAGCGGATACGTCGATTTCAAATGCGCGAGATCGGACGCCGCGGCGCCGGAGGCGAGATAATTCGCCGCGAGGCTCTCCGCCATATCCGCGGTGAGCACGGCGCCCTCGCCGTTCTGGGCGACGAAGCTCTGCAGCATGCCGCGGCCGAGGCGCCCGAGCGCCGTGAGCAGATCCGTCTGCGCCACGGCGGGATCGACGGTGGATTCGGGCAGGGTCATGTTCTGCATCATGCTCGACATGTCCGGCACACTGCCGCCGCCGAAGGCGCGCGAGAGCGCCGCCTGATCGATGGTGATCATGTTCTGGAAGTTGAGAGCGTTTTCCTCGCCCTCGTCGGCGTCGAAGCGGCTGCCGGAGAAGACGTCCACCTCGCGGTCGGCAAGCTGTGACTGAACGATCTCGCTCTCGGCGGCGCGGTCGATGATGTGCTGCGTGAGGCTGGGGAGATAGGCAAAGCCGGGCGAGAGCGCCGTCGCCGCGACGCCGTCCTTCGGCGCGACGATGCCGACGACGGTGAGCTTCTCGGCGTTTTCATAGAGGCTCTCCATCCAGCCCTCCTCGCCGCTGCGGTCCTCCCAGACGTTGTGCTCGGCGTTGCGGACGTAATAGTCCGTGGCATGGATGAGGCGGAGATCGAGGTTCATGAGCTGCTCCGTCGTGAGGCGGAGCGGATCGGGCGTGGATTCGACGACGCCGCCCTCCATGATGGTGTTCACCATATCATCCAGCTCCTCGGCGGGACGCAGGCCCACGGTATAGGTGAGCATATCGGTGATGCGCCCGGGGCTGGAGAGAACGAGCACGACCTCGTTATAGCTCTCCGGCCAGCGTCCGGCGGCGAAGTCAAACTGCGAATCGAGCAGCTCGCGGTTGTCGATCATCTCGTTGAAGAGGCCGGACGACTGCATCATCGGGTTCGACTGGGCGGCAGGCCCCATGCTCTGCGTGAGATAGCGCTCGACGATGCCGGGGTTCGCCTGCAGGAGCTCGCCGGCGGCGTCGCGCGTATAGATCTGCGGGGTGATGCCGTAGCCGTAGGCGAGGGCATTCAGGTCCGGCTCGACCTCGTCATAGTGCTCCTCGAGATAGCCCTTGAAGCTCTTGAGGTCGTTCGTGCCGATCTGGGCGAAGAAGCTCGTCATGAACGGGCGCTCGGAGATCGTGCCGTCCGGCTGCTGCTCGGCGTCCTTCTCGTTTTCCATGATGCCGGTGATCATGCTGGTCATGTCGGAGGTCTCGGTCATGATCGTGAGGGGATACGTCGAGAGCGTATCCTGCTGCACATCGTCGATATAGTCCGAGGTGCCCTGACTCACGGCGTAGATGAGCGCGATGCCGATGATGCCGATCGACCCGGCGAAGGCGGTGAGCATCGTGCGCCCCTTCTTGGTGAAGAGATTTCGCAGGCTCAGCCCGAAGGCGGTGGAAAACTTCATGACGGGCTTGCGCGCATCGCTGAGCGCGAGCTTCTCGCGGGCAATGTCGCGCCCGTCGCGCACCTCCTGCTCCGAAAGCGGGCGGGAGTCGCCGAGGATCTGCCCGTCGAGCATGTTGATCACGCGCGTGGAATAGCGCTCGGCAAGCTCGGGGTTGTGCGTGACCATGACGACGAGGCGGTCGCGGGAGATGTCCTTGAGGATGTCCATGACCTGCACGCTCGTCTCGGTGTCGAGCGCGCCCGTGGGCTCGTCGGCGAGGATGATCTCCGGATCGTTCACGATGGCGCGCGCGATGGCGACGCGCTGCATCTGTCCGCCGGACATCTGCGCGGGGCGCTTACCCAGCTGATCGCCGAGGCCGACCGCCTCGAGCGCCTTGACCGCCCGCTCGCGGCGCTCCTTTTTCTTCACGCCGGAGAGCGTGAGCGCCATCTCGACGTTGGAGAGCACCGTCTGGTGGGGGATCAGGTTATAGCTCTGAAACACAAAGCCCACGGAGTGGTTGCGGTAGGTGTCCCAATCGCGGTCGTTGTACTCCCGGGTGGAGGTGCCGTTGATGACGAGGTCGCCCGTGGTGTACCCGTCGAGGCCGCCGATGATGTTCAGCAGCGTCGTCTTGCCGCAGCCGGAGGGACCGAGGATGGAGACGAAGTCGTTCTCCCGAAACTGCAGGTCGATCCCGCGCAGGGCATGCACCGTCTCGCCGCCGGTCTCATAAACTTTGGTGATGTTTTTCAGTTCAATCATGTATGTTCGCTCCGATCTTTTGGAGGATTATCAAGTTAGGAGTGAGGAGTGAGGAGTGAGGAGTTATGGGATTGGCATACGCGAAGCGATTCCAATCGCCGCGCAGCGGCACCATCAACTCCTAACTCCTAACTCCTAATTCCTCACTCATTCAGATTCGATCTGATTCCCCGTATACAGCTGATAATATCTGCCCTTCTGCTCCAGCAGCTGCTGGTGCGTGCCGCGCTCGATGATGCGGCCCTGCTCGAGGACCATGATGCAGTCGGCGTCGCGCACGGTGGAGAGGCGATGGGCAATGACGAAGCTGGTGCGCCCTTTCATGAGCGCGTCCATGCCTTTCTGGACGAGCGCCTCGGTGCGGGTATCGATGGAGCTCGTCGCCTCATCGAGGATGAGCACCGGGGGATCGGCGACCGCCGCGCGCGCGATCGCGAGCAGCTGCCGCTCGCCCTGCGAGAGGTTGCCGCCGTCGCCGGTGAGCATGGTGTTGTAGCCGTTGGCAAGGCGGCGGATGAAGCCGTCGGCGTTGGCGAGCTTCGCCGCGCGGATGCAGTCGGCGTCCGTGGCGTCGAGCCGGCCGTAGCGAATGTTCTCCATGACCGTGCCGGTGAAGAGGTGCGTGTCCTGCAGCACCATGCCGAGGCTGCGGCGCAGATCGCTCTTGCGGATCTTGTTGATGTTGATGCCGTCATAGCGGATCTTGCCGTCCTGAATATCATAGAAGCGGTTGATGAGGTTCGTGATCGTCGTCTTGCCGGCGCCGGTGCTGCCGACGAAGGCGATCTTCTGCCCGGGCTGGGCGTACATTTTAATATCGTGCAGGACGGTCTTCTCCGGCGTGTAGCCGAAATCCACCCCGTCGAAGGTGACGTCGCCCTCAAGCTTCTTATAGGAGACGGTGCCGTCCGCCTGATGCGGGTGCTTCCACGCCCAGACGCCGGTTTTCTCTTCGGTCTCGGTGAGGGTGCCGTCCGGGTTCTCGACCGCGTTCACGAGCTCAACGTAGCCCTGATCCGCCTCGGGCGGCTGATCCATGATATCGAACACACGCTCGGCGCCGGCGGCCGCCATGACGATGCTGTTGAGCTGCTGGCTCACGCGCACGACGGGCTGGCTGAAGCCCTTGCTCAGCGCGAGGAAGCTCACGAGCGTGCCGACGGTGAGGCTGGTGTGGCCGTTGAGCGCGAGGATCGCGCCGAGGACGGCGCAGAGGACGTAGCTCAGGTTGCCGAGGTTGCCGTTGACGGGCATGAGCATGCTCGCGATGCGGTTGGCGTTGTTCGCGCTGTCGCAGAGCCGGTCGTTGAGCTTCTTGAAGTCCGCGACCGCCTGCTCCTCATGGCAGAAGACCTTGACGACCTTCTGGCCGGAGATCATCTCCTCGATATAGCCGTTGACGGCGCCGAGGTCGTTCTGCTGGCGCTTGAAGTATTCGCCGGAGCGCTTCGCCATCGACATGCTCACGCGGAACATGAGGAAGACCATCGCGAGGCTCAGGATCGTGAGCGGGATATCCAGCACGATCATGGCGACGAGGCTGCCGATGAGCGAGATGGTCGACGAGATGAACTGCGGGATCGTCTGGCTGATGACCTGACGGAGGGTGTCCACGTCGTTGGTATAGACGGACATGATATCGCCGTGGGCGTGCGTATCGAAATAGGAGATCGGGAGCTCCTCCATGCCAGTGAAGAGCTCGATGCGCAGGCGCTTCATCGTGCCCTGGCTCACAGTGATCATGATGCGGTTGTAGAGATAGCTCGCGGCGACGCCGAGCAGCAGCACGCCCATGAGCACGAACATGATGCGCGCGAGCGGATTGTAATCCGGCACGGCCTGCTTGGTCAGCGGGACGATATAATCGTCGATCAGCGTGCGCATGGCGAGCGTGCCGACGAGGGAGACGAGCGTGGAGAAGATGATGCAGACGACGACCACGGCGTAATGGATCTTATAGTGCTCCATCACGTAGGCGATGACGCGCTTTAGCGTCGCGCCGGTGTTCTGCGCCTTTTCGGGGGCTTTCATGTTTCTTGGCATTTCCGCTCCCCCTCTCATTCGCCGGGGCGGTCGAAGTCGCCGCCCGCGTTTTGCTGCGCGTCGTTGATTTCCTTATAGATGGCGTTGGAAGCCAGCAGGTTTTCATGCGTGTCGAAGCCGGAGACCCTGCCCTGCTCCAGCACGAGGACGCGGTCGGCGTCCTGCACGGAGGAGATGCGCTGGGAGATGATGAGCTTCGTCGTGCCCGGGATGTGCTCGCGGAAGGCCGCGCGGATGGAAGCGTCCGTCGCGGTGTCCACGGCGGAGGTGGAGTCATCCAGAATGAGCACCTTCGGCTTCTTTAAGAGCGCGCGGGCGATGCACAATCTCTGGCGCTGGCCGCCGGAGACGTTCGCGCCGCCCTGCTCGATGACGGTGTCGTACCCGTCCGGGCGCTGGAGGACGAATTCGTCCGCGCAGGCGAGACGGCAGGCCTCGCGGCACTCGGCGAGCGTCGCGTCCGGCTTGCCCCAGCGGAGATTCTCTAAGATCGTGCCGGAGAAGAGCACGTTCTTCTGCAGCACGACGCTGACCTGATTGCGCAGCGCCTCCATATCATACTGCCGCACGTCGACGCCGCCGACGCGCACGGAGCCCTCCGTCACGTCATAGAGGCGGCTGATGAGGGAGACGAAGCTCGATTTGCCGCTGCCCGTGCCGCCGATGACGCCGATCGTCTCGCCGGATTTGATATGCAGGTCAATGTCATGGAGCGTATCCTCGCCGGTGCCGCTGTGGTAGGCGAAGGAGACGTGGTCAAAGTCGATGCTGCCGTCCGCGACCTCCATGACGGGGCTGGCGGGATCGGCGAGATCGGGCGTCTCCTCGAGCACCTCGGCGATGCGGTTGGCGCTCGCGGTGGACATGGTGATCATGACGAAGATCATGGAGAGCATCATGAGGCTGCCGAGCATCTGCATGACGTAGGTAAAGAGGCTGGTGAGATTGCCGGTCGTGAGCGTGCCCTGCACGATGAAGTGCGCGCCGAACCAGCCGAGGCTCAGCATGCAGCCGTAGATGGCGAGGCTCATCACGGGGCTGAACGTGACCATGATCTTCTCCACGCGGGTGAAGAGATCGGCGAGATTCGTCGCCGCCCGCGTGAACTTGTCGTTCTCATAATCCTCGCGGACATAGGCTTTGACGACGCGGATGGCGGAGACGTTCTCCTGCACGCTGGCGTTCAGATCGTCATAGCGCTCGAACACCTTGCGGAACATGGGGATGGTCTTGCGCATGACGAGCATGAGAAAGACCGCGAGCAGCGCCATGAAGCCGAGGAAAATGAGCGCAAGGCGCGCGTGGATCACAAAGCACATGATGAAGCTGAAGATGAGCATCAGCGGCGCGCGCACCGCGATGCGCAGGATCATCATATAGGCGTTCTGCAGGTTCGTCACGTCCGTGGTCATGCGCGTGACGAGGCCGGCGGTGGAGTATTTGTCAATATTCGAGAAGGAGAACGTCTGCACCTTCTCATACATCGCCTGCCGGATGTTCTTGGCAAAGCCGGTGGACGCGCTCGCGCCGTAGCGGGCAGACAGGATGCCGCCCAGGAGCGAGAACATGGCGAGCAGCACCATGAGTCCGCCGTAAGCGAAGACATGGTTCAGGTTTCCCGCCTGAATGCCGTCGTCGATGATCGAGGCGGTGACGTAGGGGATGAGCACCTCCATCGTGACCTCGATGATCATAAAGAGGGGCGTGAGGATGGAGTCTTTTTTATACTCCCCCACATAGCCCAGCAGGGTGCGGATCATGGACATGGGCAGCCTCCTTCCTCCTGACGCAGGGCGCTGTGTACCCGGCGCAGAAGCGTGATGAGCGTCTCCTGCTCATCGGCGGTGAGCGGCGAGAGCATCTGCGCCTCTCCTCGCTCCATTGTTTCGATCGCGTGATGGAGCGTGTCGGCTCCGGCGTCGGTCACGCGCACGCGCTTGACGCGGCGGTCGCTCTCGTTCGGCAGGCTCTCGATGAGCCCCTTCTTCTCCAGCCGCGCCGCCACGCCCGCCGCCGTGGACTGCGCCACGCGGAAATACCGCTCGAGCTCCTTGAGCGTGGCGGTCCGGTCCGGCAGATGGCTGAGCGCGCCGAGGAAATACATCTGTGTCATCGTAAGATCGCTCTCCTGCAGCGCGGCGTCCGCCCGCTTCTGGATCTCGGTGGAGAGCTGCTTGATGAGGGCTGCATATGGAAGCTGTTTTGAAACCATGTGCGCGCCTCCTTTCTGAAATTAGGCAGAGGTAAGCATAGCACTTCAAACGCACGCTGTCAATAGCGTGCGTTTGAATCAAACAGTCAAAGAACGGGTTCTTTGACTGTTTGAGGGGATACTCGCGCTTATCGCGCGGGCTTTGGCCCGCTTGGTCGGCGCGAGGGGCGCGCGTCTCACGCGCCCGAAGGAGTTTTTCCGACGCACATGTCGCCGGAAAAACGATTGAATTGCATTCGCGGCTTCCGAGCCGCGAACTCTGCGAGGCTTGCTTCGTAGGGGTCG